>CAMGRE010000162.1 GCA_946061355.1 uncultured bacterium
TCCTCCAGTGTGGAGCCTCTGAGTCCTCTGGAATTCCAAGTAGCCATATTTACCTCAAACATCCGAATTGTTTGGCAGATAAAATTAATTTTACCGCAATCGCCCAAACGCTTCAGGTAACGGTGACAGGATCACTTTCTCTGACAGATCAAGCAGTTTCCCATCCATCTTAGGAAACTCAAGCCGGTATGCATGCAGGAGTTGATGTTTGATACCAAATTTCTCCTGACGCATGCTGTTCAACTTTGGATTTCCATACTTGGTGTCACCGACAAGAGGATATCCGATTGACGAAAGATGCGCCCTGATCTGATGTGTTTTCCCGGTGATCAATTCCACTTCCACAAGCGTCGTTCTATCCTGCTCCTGCCATGCAATGGGGCGGTACTGTGTGACAATCTTTGCACTGTCCGGCTGTTCTTCCGTGTATACCGTAACTGTATTGGTTCTTGTATCTTTCTTCAGATATCCCTCGATCCGCTGTTCCCTTTCCATACAGCCTTCAACGTACAGCCGGTAATATTTGTGGAGACTGCGGTCTTTTAACATGCTGCTCATGATCTGGCTTCCGTACAATGTCTTCCCGCATATCACAATCCCGCTGGTGTTGCGGTCAAGCCGGTTACATACCGAAGGACGGAACGCTGCCAGATTTTTCCTGTCCACATCGCCTTTTTGCGCCAGATAACCGATCATCCACTCGTTCAGGGAAAGATCATTCGGTTTAGACTTTTGTGAGAGGATTCCTGCCGGTTTGTCAACAAATAGCACATGATCGTTTTCATAGAGCACGGAAAGATTGCCGAACTGTCCAAACGCAAGCTTTCCGTCTGTCAGAAGCCTTGACTCCGCAGAATCCTCCGCAAGACTGTTTCCCCGGAATTTTGCATACGTTTCGTCCGCAAAGAACAGTTCCACGCTGTCGCCTGCCTGAAGTTTCTCC
Organism: uncultured bacterium; assembly: GCA_946061355.1. Taxonomy (GTDB): domain Bacteria; phylum Bacillota; class Clostridia; order Lachnospirales; family Lachnospiraceae; genus VSOB01. The sequence continues at coordinate 944 of CAMGRE010000162.1, forward strand.
GCACCGTTTGCTTTTTTACCGTTCAACGTGATATTTTTTTTTCGCATCATCTTGAACAACAGACTGTTCGGCGCTTCCTTCAGATGACGATGCAGAAATTTGTCAAGCCGCTGTCCCGCCTCGTTCTCTCCTATTATGATCTGTTGCATATCACATTCCTCACAGTGAAATATCGGTAATGACTTTGGCGATGCCCGCGTCATGCCGTTCATCGGAGCAGGGAAGCGCTGTAAGTTCCTTCAGCCTTTCCACATATTTTGACGGTTCTCCGAAAATCTTTACGGTAATATTTTTGTAATTGTTCTGCCTGAGCAGATCCGCGATATGCTTCTCGCCCATGTTCGTATCACATTTCGGATCTTCCGTATAGCCGCACACAACATTGTTTTTCACAACAACACTGCTGAGCTGAAAATTCTTCTTTTCACTCGTCAGGTACAGATCATACATAACGATTCCGGCATTCTCATGTTCCTTTACCGTATCATAACAGGCCGAGGAACATCCCTTGGCTTTTGAATACATGATCATGCTTACAGCACTTTTGCTGGCCGGCAGACAGCCCAGGACAGCAACGATCGTGAGCAGATTGTTTTTGCTTCCGGTGGACAATATTCCCATCAGGAATATGGCAAAACTGATCCCGAAATAAGCGCACGTCTTAAGAATCTCGCGTTTCCGCTGTCTTTCCAGATATCCGTACTTTCCTTTTGGATTCTTCATAATGCTTCCTTTCACTTAAAAAGCTTCATCAACGCAAAAATCACAGAGTTCGGCAAAAGTTTTGTCATCACATGGAATGCCTGAATTGGAAAGCTGCAGACAGAGATATCTTTTTTGTGATAGCAGTCTCTGATCGCCTTGCTCACGACCTTGTCCGATGACACCATTGTCAGTTTCTTGACTGCAAGCGTTTTGCCGTATTTCTCCGCAATATCAAAAAATTCCGTATCCACAGGACCGGGACATACACTTGTCACGTAAATCTTTCTCTCTCTCAGTTCCTGATTTAGCGCTCTTGAAAAACTCAAAACATAAGATTTGGTTGCCGCATATACTGCGAAATTCTGCTGCGGTAGGAACGCCGCACTGCTCGCCATCTGTATGATACGGCTGTTTTTGCGCATATACGGAAGACATCTGTAAGTGAGTTCCGTAAGCGACTCGCAGTTTAAACGGATCATGTCAAGCTGTTCCTCAAGCGATAATTTGGATACCTCACCCATCAGTCCGAAGCCGGCACAGTTGACGAGCATTCTGATCGCGGGATTTTCAATGGACAAAAGTTCCGAGAACTGGTTCAGATATACCGGATCTGTCACATCCATGGAAATGATCCTTGTTTTGGTGTGGAGTGCAAGACTCAGCTCCTCCATCCGCTCCCTTCTTCTGGCGATCAGCCAGATCTCATCCATATGGTGAAACAGTTTATCTAACTGTAATGCAAACTCCTGTCCGATTCCGGAGGATGCTCCGGTCACAATCACAATATTCATGGTCTACCTCCTTTTTGTATTGATCGTTTAACAATTTCTTATTGTCTCATTCCCTATTTTTTGAAACTTTTTTTCGCGTGGACATTGCGGATCGTCTTCTTTTTCCCTGCCGGCTTCCGGCTCGCGTTTTCCTTTGGCTTTGTCCGCTGTCTGATCTCCCCGGACAACACTCTGGGACGAATCAGACATTTCTTGTCAAAACCAATCAGATCCTCACGACCGGCGGTGACCAGCGCTTCTTTCACCAGATCGTAGTTTTTGGGATTGCGGTACTGGATCAGTGCCCGCTGCATTGCTTTTTCATGCGGATTTTTACATACGTATACTTTTTTCCCGTCTCTCGGATCTATCCCTGTATAGTACATGACGGTAGAAAGAGTTGACGGCGTCGGATAGAAATCCTGTACCTGCTCCGGCATATAACCGAGATCCCTCAGATACTCCGCCAGTGCCACGGCTTCCTTCAGCGTGGAACCCGGGTGCGAGGACATCAGGTACGGCACCAGGAACTGATTCTTGCCGAGACGTTCATTCAACTTTCTGTATTTCCCGACAAACCGTTCATATACGGCATTCTCCGGCTTTCCCATCTTCTGCAGCACTGCATCGGCGATATGCTCCGGCGCAACCTTCAGCTGACCACTCACATGATGCTCCACAAGTTCCTTAAAAAATGTGTCGTCACTGTCTGCAAGCAGATAATCAAACCGGATTCCGGAACGGATAAATACTTTTTTTACACCGGGAAGCGCACGCAACTTTCTTAGAAGTTTCAGATAATCGCTGTGATCCGCCCTCAGGTTCTCACAGGGCTTCGGAAACAGACACTGTTTTTTCTTACACACACCATATTTTAACTGCTTGTCACAAGCCGGTGCGCGGAAATTGGCCGTCGGTCCTCCGACATCATGAATATATCCCTTGAATTCCGGATCACGTATCATCAATTCCGCTTCCCGGAGGATCGATTCATGGCTTCGCACCTGAATGATGCGCCCCTGATGAAAGGTCAGAGCGCAAAAACTGCAGCCGCCAAAACATCCTCTGTTGCTGATCAGGGAAAATTTGATCTCACGAATGGCGGGAACGCCTCCGTCCTTCTCATAAGAAGGATGATATGTCCGCATATAAGGCAGATCATAAATGTCGTCCATCTCCTGCGTGGTGAGAGGTGTGTGCGGCGGATTCTGTACAACATAGACGCCGTTCGGATAAGGCTCGATCAATGTTTTTCCCGTAAAGGGATCGGTGTTTTCATATTGGATACCGAAACTCTCGGCATATTTTGCGCGTTCCTGCTTCATTAACGCATAATCAGGCAGTGTGATGCTGTTATACACGCCCGAGATATCCTTCGTGCGGTAAACTGTGCCTGCAACAAAAGTAATATCCTGCACGGCGATCCCACTCTTCAGGGCATCCGCAATCTCAATGATCGACTTTTCTCCCATCCCGTACGAGATCAGATCCGCCTGACTGTCAAGCAGGACAGATCGTTTGAAAGAATCCGACCAATAATCATAATGCGCCATTCTCCGAAGGCTCGCCTCGATACCGCCCAGAATGATCGGCGTATTTTTATATTTTCTGCGGATCAGATTCCCATAGACGGCAACCGCATGATCCGGTCTCTTGAAAGGCTGTCCGCCCGGTGTATAGGCATCCGTCGGACGATGCTTTTTGGATACAAAATAATGATTGACCATAGAGTCCATGTTTCCCGCGCTGACGAGAAAAGCAAGGCGCGGCTCTCCGAACACGTTGATGCTTTCCTCATCCTTCCAGTCCGGCTGGGCAATGATCCCGACCTTATATCCATGCGCCTCCAGAAGCCTTGTGATGATCGCATGCCCGAAGGACGGGTGATCCACATAGGCATCTCCCGAAACATAGACAAAATCCACCTGAGACCAGCCTCTGGCAGCCATCTCTTCTCTTGTAACCGGTAAAAATCCCTTATTCATAAAATGTTCCTCATAGTCCGGCTTTGATCTCAGGGATATCATAATAATCGTGAATGAAATAATCGGCAAGCGCCTTTTTTTCTTCCCATTGATACGCGGAGTATGCGTCCTCTACCGCACATGTCGTCATACCCGCATTTTTTCCGGCCTGAATGCCGAGCACAATGTCCTCAAACACCAGGCATTTTGAAGGTTCTACGCCAAGCTGTTCTGCCGCCATCAGATAGACATCCGGTGCAGGTTTTCCCTTTTTGGCATCGCACCCTGTCATAATACAGGAGAAATATTCCATGACGCCGCGTTCCCGCATCGTCATTTCCACGATTTCTCTGGAATTGCTTGTGGCAATGCCAAGCTTGATCCCGTGTTCCTTACTGTATTTCAACAATTCCTCTGCACCGGGTTTGAGCATGACTTTTGTCCTGTAATTGTCCCACGCCATCTGATTCCATGATTCCTTGATCTCATCCAAGGTGCACGGAAGTGAAAACCGTTCTTTGAAATAAACCGCTGTCTCACTGAAACTCATTCCCTCGATACATTTCTGAAGATCATCAGGTATCGTGAGCCCAAACCTTCCCAGATATTCAATGTCAATCGATTTCCAGACCCACATGGAATCGACCAGTGAACCGTCCAGATCAAATAGAATCGCCTGTTTTCCCTGCAGCATACAATTCTCCCTTTAATGTTTCTAATTCAATGTCAGTTAACGGCCGGTATTCGCCCGGCTTTAAACTTTTATCAAGCGTAAGGCTTCCCATCGACAGCCGTTTGAGATACGTCACCTCATTGTTAACCGCGTGGAACATCCGCTTGACCTGATGATATTTTCCCTCTGTGATCGTAAGCAGGACTTCCGGTG
>CAMGRE010000163.1 GCA_946061355.1 uncultured bacterium
GTGTAAAGTCCGGAAACAGACCTTATAATTCCCAATAATTATACTCTCTTTACTTTTATTGCGCAAGTACTGCGCTGTCTGTCATATCACAGAAAAATTGTGTAAAAAAACATTTATCAGTTGTGATTCTGACCGAAAAAGATTACAATATAAAAATATTCTTTTCAATATGGAGGCACATCATGGTTTCATTATTGATACATATTTTCATTAAAGATTATCAGAATACGGATTCCCCTAAAGTACGGCAGAAATACGGCATCCTAAGCGGTGCGATCGGCATTCTGTTCAATATCCTCCTGTTCGGAACAAAGTTTCTGGCCGGACTGATCAGTCATTCCATCGCTATCACCGCGGACGCTTTTAACAATCTGTCCGATGCCGGTTCCTCGATCATCACATTGGTCGGATTCAAGATGGCAGGCGAGAAACCGGATCCTCACCACCCCTTCGGCCATGGAAGGATCGAATACATATCAGGTTTTCTTGTATCTGTTATCATATTATTGATGGCAATCGAACTGCTGCGCTCATCGATCGACAAGATCCTGCATCCGTCCGGCATCGACTTTTCACCCCTGATCATCGGAATCCTGGTTCTCTCGATCCTGGTCAAGCTGTATATGTTCTACTACAACCGGAAACTGAGCCGCAAAATCCAGTCCGCTGCCATGGGCGCTACCGCCATAGACAGTATCAGCGATACGCTGGCCACCTCCGTTGTGTTGCTCTCAACGCTGATCGCACATTATACCGGTCTCAAGATCGACGGCTGGTGCGGCGGTGCCGTTGGCCTGTTTATTCTCTTTGCTGGTTTCAATGCTGCCAAAGATACCATCGGGCCGCTTCTGGGACAGGCTCCGGATCCCGAATTCGTCCAAAGCATCCGTGATCTGGTTATGTCCTACGACGAAGTGCTCGGTGTCCATGATCTGATCGTCCACGACTATGGTCCCGGCCGCCTCATGATCTCCCTGCATGCGGAAGTACCCGCCAAGGGCGATATCCTCCACCTGCATGATACGATTGATAATATTGAAAAAAGACTGCGTCAGGAGCTTTCCTGCGAGGCTGTCATTCACATGGATCCCATCCTGAATGATGACGAGGAGACAAACACCCTCAAAAGCGCTGTGATGAATATCGTAAAAACGATTGACCAGAGCCTGACCATTCACGATTTCCGCATTGTAAAAGGCCCTACCCACACCAATCTCATTTTTGATGTGGTAGAGCCCTATCAGATCACTTTTCTTCCTGAGGATCTCAAATCCATGATCCAACAAAAGGTTCAGGAACTGGATCCCCGATACTTTACCGTGATTGAGGTTGACCGCCAGTAGGCGGTCTTTCTTGTTTACATAAGATATTCACTCTTTACGAGATCATACTCGTCGTAAGGCATTGTCATCTCCTGGATTCCGGCAGCATGCGGTGACACGATATATTCGTTAATAATGATATGGAATCCCTCCTGATCCAGATACCATGTGTTGTCTGTGAGGATATCCTGGATATAGCTGTTGTAATCATCAAACAGCATACCCTCTTCCTGCTCCTGTTCCGCAAGCTTCTCTGTCAGGAACTCCGTCGTCATGCTCCGTGCCTCATCCAGATCCTTCACCACTGCTTCCAATGACAACTTCTCACCTGTCTGTGTGTCAAAGGTGTATGCCACACGCCCACTGTTGGGATGCGCACCACCGGTAAACTCATAGCAATCCATAACAACACTGATGACCTTCTCATCAGCCCTCATGATGGAATACTCTCTTCCGGCGGAATACCCCGCCCAACTCTCCATCCATTCAGGATCCTCTTTACGCATCTCCAGATCCTCTTTCGCAAACTGCACATACTCCCGGATCGTATCCTGATAGGATACCTCCTCCTGCACAAAGAAATCATTGATCTTATTCTGCGCTTCCTCATTGCCCGGAATCGTCACCTCAACACGGTTATACTCATATGTCAGGAGCAGATAATCTTCCTCATCGCGTTCCTCCTGCTCCATCGTATCCGTGACGATCGCCGCAAACTCAGGCTCCGGTTCCTGTGCCTCGGTACTTTCCTGTGCCTCCTGCGCTGTTTCCTGTGTGATCTCCGTTTCCGGAGCAGGCTCTTCCTTTTTTCCACAACCTGCCAGACTCACCGCAAGTAATCCCGCGATCCATATTGCTGCCCATCTCTTTTTCATAATCTTCCTCCTTTTTCTACTCCCACCGTGCCAGCACCAGTAGCGAACCGTCCTTCACGGAAACGGTCGCCTCTTCTCCTATAAATTCATTGCTGATCCCTTTCGGGAAACTGTTTTCCAGCACAGCATCTTGGAGCTTATATTTCAGCCCTGTTTCTGTCACACCTTTTGCATCTCCGTTCATTGCAAATACGGACAATATGCCTTCCATGGATTTTCGGAAGGAAATACTCTCATTGCAGATTACCGTAGTCATGGAAAAGGCATCCCACAGATATCCCTTTGCTCCGTTCTGCTTCAGGAACAAAAGGCTCTGCAGATTGGCAATCGTGTGCTCCAGTCTGCCTCCCATCGCCGCATACAGATGAAATTCCTGACAGCCTGCCTGCAGTCCGTAGCGGATTGCTGCCATCGTATCCGTATCATCCTTCTCCCTCTCCAGCCGGATCACGCAGGCGCTTTCTGACCCCTTCATTTTCCTGACCTCCGACGCGTATGGCTCCTCCAGTGAATCAAAGTCCCCAATGATCACATCCGGCGTGATCTCGAGCACCCTGCAGTACATATAACCGCCATCCACCGCGATCACAAGATCATCCTCCTTCAGAGGGATCTGCGAAATCTCGAGATCACCGGCACATATGATGATACATCTTTTGCATGTTTCCATGTGAGTATACTCCCTTTTTTGTATCTTTAATGCTAAAATAGAAGCAGGCCCGCGTAAAAGAGCCGTTATCACACCTACTATATCAGAGGTCACCAAAAGAATCAATGAACAAACAAATGCATGGCACTTTTGTGCCGGAAAGCCATCCCGAACTTCATATTGATTATACCATTATAAAGAGTAACCGCAAAAGCTGGTCTTTATCCGTATCATCGGACGGGCTGCTGACAATGCGTATCCCGAATGTAATGTCCCTGCGATATGCCGAATCTCTTATGGCTGAAAAGCAGGACTGGATCGTAAAACAGTTTATCAAAATAAAAAAGCAACAGGAAAAACGTCCCGTCTCCAACCTGTCACAGACGCAACGCGATGCCCTGGAAAAGAGATATCGTGAAGCCGCACGCTCCTATTTCCCCGAACGGGTACAGTATTATGCCGCCATCCTCCAGGTGACATATGGCAACATCACCATCCGTGATCAGAAAACACGCTGGGGAAGCTGCAGCAGCCGCGGCAACCTGAATTTCAACTGGCGTCTGATGCTGGCTCCCCCAAGAGTCCTCGATTATGTCGTGGTACACGAACTCTGCCACAGGAAGCATATGGACCACTCTCCCGCTTTCTGGCAGGAGGTTGGTGATATTCTCCCTGATTACAAAGCTCTGCGCAAATGGCTCAAAGACAACGGCAGTACCCTTATCTTGTGATATCGATCTGGCACATCTGCATCGTGGTCAGCGCCGCCTCATGGCTCTCCGGCGTCACACCGGCACAGCAGGAGGCATCGACACTGATCGGGATCTCCGGCATCACAGCCTTTAACAAAAGTGCGTTGGACACCACACAGATATCCGTACAAAGTCCTATCAGTTCAATGGCAAGTTCTTCTTTGTCATTCTCCTCCTGCAGAAGATCCGCCAGCACAACGCTTCCGAAGGTCGGCTTGTTGATGATCGTCGCCGATCCGAGGGCCGCCGCAACCTCTGCATTGATCTCCCAGCCGGGAGTATCTTCCACACAATGTACTACGGGCAGTTTCTTGCCCTCACTTGTCTCCAGATAATTCTCCGGATGGGTATCTCTCGTTGCGTACACATCCTTCGGATCATACTGTCCGATCTTTTTCACCACATTCTGTACGATCGCCTGCGCCTCTTTTGTGCCCAGCGAACCGTCGATAAAATCCTTCTGCATATCAATCACAACCAAAACTTTTCTCATAGCTCCTCATCCTTTCTTCCTTAAGATTTTCTTCGGTTTCTTTTTAGAAATATATTAGAAACCAGACACGAAATGTACACATTTTGCCTATATACTGATTATATCAAATGAAGTTAGTACTCTACAAGACGCGTATGTAAGGTATTAGCTTCGACTACCAACAATCCTGATCCGAAAGGATCGGGTTCTTCATAAATTACTCCCCCTCATAGTAGTATAGTAAAGCGAAAAAGGAAAGTGCCAAGGCACTTTCCTTTTCGCTTTGTATCTTTTTATGAAACGTTCAATTGGATTTAACACCACTGTTACGCATTCACGATCTTACCGAAATCAGGCTTGAGAGATGCGCCGCCGATCAGACCGCCGTCAATGTCATCCTTGGAAAGGAGTTCTGCTGCGTTACCTGCGTTCATGGATCCGCCGTACTGGATTCTAACCGCCTCAGCTGTAGGAGCATCATAGAGATCTGCGATCGTCTCACGGATCATCTTGCATACTTCCTGAGCCTGATCAGCTGTAGCCGTCTCGCCGGTACCGATCGCCCAGATCGGCTCGTAAGCGATAACAAGACCCTTCACCTGATCAGCTGTCACACCGTCCAGATCCCATGTGATCTGTCTCTTGATCCACTCTGTGTAAGTACCTGCCTTGCGAAGCTCAAGTGACTCACCGCAGCAAAGGATCGGCTTCAGTCCAGAAGCAAATGCCTTCTTAACCTTCTTGTTGATCAGGATATCGTTCTCACCGAAGATATCTCTTCTCTCAGAGTGACCGATGATGATATACTCAACACCGGCTTCCTTAAGCATCGGAGCGGAAATCTCGCCTGTAAATGCACCCTTATCTTCGATGTAGAAGTTCTCTGCACCAAGATGTACATTTGTGCCCTTGATCGCCTCAGCTACCGGTACGATATCGATCGCAGGTACACAGTATACTACGTCTACTGCATCATTCACTACCAGATCCTTAAGTGTTCCACAAAGTTCAACTGCCTGGCTGGGAGTCATGTTCATCTTCCAGTTACCAGCAATAATTCTTCTTCTTGCCATTGTTCTATTCTCCTAT
>CAMGRE010000164.1 GCA_946061355.1 uncultured bacterium
CCTGCGGGAATCGCGATTGGCATTCTTCCTATACGTGACATGCCCGTACCTCCTAATATATTGTGTTGTTTATGGTTTCTTACCAAACGAAGGCAAGCACTTCGCCGCCAACCTGCAGCTCTCTTGCTTTCTTATCTGTGATAACACCCTGGTTGGTAGAGATGATCGCTACGCCAAGTCCGCCGAGAACCTTAGGCATATCCTCTTTGCCGGCATACACACGAAGACCGGGCTTGGAGATTCTCTTGATTCCGGAGATGATCTTCTCGTTCTTGTCTGCGCCGTATTTCAGGGTAATGCGGATGGTCATGAAACTGCCGTCATCAATCACATCAAATTTCTTAATATAACCCTCGTCTAAAAGAATCTGGGCGATAGCCAGCTTCATTTTAGAAGAAGGAACATCTACTGTATCGTGTTTTGCAGTGTTCGCATTACGGATTCTTGTAAGCATATCTGCAATAGGATCGCTCATTGTCATTTCGATTTACCTCCTTGATTGTTTACCAGCTTGCTTTCTTAACACCCGGTATCTGGCCTTTGTATGCTAATTCACGGAAGCAAATTCTGCAAATTCCGTATTTTCTTAAGTATGCATGTGGACGACCACAGATTTTGCAACGGCTGTATTCTCTTGTGGAGAATTTCGGTTTGCGCTGCTGTTTTATCTTCATTGCTGTCTTAGCCATGAATTTACCTCCTTTTATTTTGCAAACGGCATATTGAATAATGTCAATAATTCACGAGCCTCTTCGTCAGTCTTTGCTGTTGTAACAAAGATAACGTCCATACCTCTTACTTTATCTACCTTATCGTATTCGATCTCAGGGAAGATAAGCTGCTCTTTGATACCAAGTGCATAGTTTCCTCTGCCGTCAAATGCGTTAGGGTTTACACCTCTGAAGTCACGCACACGGGGAAGCGCCAGATTCACCAGACGGTCAACAAACTCATACATCTTCTCACCGCGGAGAGTAACCTTACATCCGATAGCCATGCCTTCTCTGATCTTGAAGTTTGCAACGGAATTCTTTGCCTTTGTGAGAACTGCTTTCTGGCCTGTGATCTTCTCCAGATCAGCTACAGCGCTCTCCAGAGTCTTGGCATTGTCCTTTGCTTCGCCGACGCCCATATTGATGACAACTTTGTCAAGCTTCGGCACTTCCATGATGTTTTTATATCCAAACTTTTTGATCATAGCGTCTACGATCTCATTTTTGTACATATCCTTGAGTCTACTCACCTGTTTCGACCTCCTTCCTTAGATTCAATCAATCACGTCGCCTGTCTTCTTGGCAAAGCGAACCTTCTTGTCATTCTCGATCTTAAAACCGATTCTTGTTGTCTGTCCCTTGTGGACATACATTACGTTAGAAGCGTCGATGGGAGCTTCCTTCTGGATGATTCCACCGTTCTGGTTTGCTGCGGAAGGTTTTGTGTGCTTTGTCACCATATTCACGCCCTCAACCAGGACTTTGTTGTTCTTCTTGTCTACGGAAATGACCTTTCCTTCTTTTCCGTTATCTTTTCCTGCCATTACTTTGACGGTGTCACCTTTTTTGATTTTCATTGTAGACATTCCGGCACCTCCTTATAATACTTCCGGAGCCAGGGAAACAATTTTCATAAACTGTTTTTCACGAAGCTCTCTTGCTACTGGTCCAAAGATACGGGTTCCTCTCGGAGTTTTGTCCTCTTTAATGATAACAGCAGCATTCTCATCAAATTTGATATAAGAACCGTCTTTACGACGAGCGCCTTTTACAGTACGTACAACGACAGCTTTTACTACATCGCCTTTTTTAACAACCCCGCCGGGTGTTGCATCTTTAACGGTAGCAACGATCACATCGCCAATATTTGCATATCTTCTTGTAGATCCGCCCATAACTCTGATGCACAGAAGTTCTTTCGCACCGGTGTTATCAGCGACCTTAAGTCTGCTTTCCTGTTGTATCATGCTAATTCTCCTTCTTTTCTCAGTTCTAAAAACTTATTTAACCTTCTCGATGATCTCAACAAGTCTCCAGCGTTTGTCCTTGGACAGGGGTCTTGTTTCCATTACTCTTACGGTATCGCCAATGTTGCACTCGTTGTTCTCATCATGTGCCTTCAGCTTGTAGGTTCTCTTCACGATCTTGCCGTAAAGAGGATGCTTTACGTGGTTCTCAACTGATACAACAATTGTTTTATCCATCTTATTACTGGTCACTTTGCCAGTACGGGTCTTTCTCAAATTTCTTTCCACTGTGATTCTCCTTTCTGCGTCCTAAATCTCGCGATTTACGCCTCCGCCTTACTTTTTTCAGTAATAACTGTCTGGATTCTGGCAATGTTCTTTCTCACTTCTTTGATCCTTGCCGTGTTGTCCAGCTGATTTGTTGCGTTCTGGAATCTCAAATTGAAAAGTTCTTTTTTAGCAGCCACTAAATCCTGTGCTAATTCTGCAGCTGATTTTGCCTTTAAATCTTCTACATACTTATTAGTTTTCATTTGATACACCGCCTTCCAAGTCTGCTTTAGAAACGATATTACATTTACATGGAAGCTTATGTGTTGCGAGACGTAATGCTTCTTTTGCAACCTCTTCCGGCACGCCGGCGATCTCAAACATTACACGTCCCGGTTTAACAACTGCTACCCAGTATTCCAGGGTACCCTTTCCGGAACCCATACGTGTTTCTGCTGGTTTTGCTGTTACCGGTTTGTCCGGGAAAATCTTGATCCAAACCTTACCGCCACGCTTGATGTAACGAGTCATCGCGATACGGGCAGCCTCGATCTGATTTGATTTAATCCAACATGGTTCTGTTGCAACGATACCATACTCACCGTAAGTGAGGGTGTTGCCTCTCATAGCCTTACCTGCCATGGAACCACGGAACTGTTTACGACGTTTCACTCTTTTAGGCATTAACATTATTTATCGCTCCCTTCCTTGTTTCCCTTAGTAGGAAGTACTTCGCCCTTGTAAATCCATACTTTTACGCCAACTTTGCCATAGGTTGTATTTGCCTCTGCAAATCCATACTCAATATCCGCTCTCAGTGTCTGAAGAGGAATTGTGCCATCGCTGTAGAACTCTGTACGAGCCATATCAGCGCCGCCCAGACGTCCGGATACGGAAGTCTTGATACCAAGTGCGCCTGCCTTCATGGTTCTGCCCATGCAGGACTTCATGGCACGTCTGAAAGATACACGGTTCTCAAGCTGCTGTGCAATGTTCTCTGCAACCAGCTGTGCATCTCTGTCAGGTCTCTTGATCTCTTTGATATCAACGAGTACCTTCTTGTCTGTGAGCTTGGAAAGCTCCTTCTTTGTCACTTCGATCTCAGCACCGCCCTTGCCGATCACAACACCGGGCTTAGCGGTATAGATGATAACCTTTACACGGTCAGACGCTCTCTCGATCTCAATCTTGGAGATACCAGCGCTGTATAATTTTTTCTTCAGAAATTTTCTGATATTGTAATCTTCTACCAAGAACTCTGAAAACTCAGCATCAGCGTACCACTTGGAATCCCAATCTTTGATGATGCCGACTCTCAAGCCATGAGGATTAACTTTCTGTCCCATTCTATTTCCTCCTATCTCTCATCAAGCACTACAGTAATGTGGCTCATTCTCTTCTCGATCCTGTAAGCCCTGCCCTGTGCTCTCGGTCTAACTCTCTTCATTATAGGTCCCTTGTTTGCATAGCACTCTGCAACATAAAGGTTATCCTTGTTCATGCCGTTGTTGTTCTCGGCATTTGCGATCGCTGACTCAAGCAGCTTTTTGATCAGGCTTGATGCGTATCTGGGATTGTACTCCAGAATTCCCAGTGCGGTCTGCACGTCCTTGCCTCTGATGGCATCTAACACGAAACATGCTTTCTGTACGGATACTCTAGCATAAGATAACTTTGCTGACGGTCTGGTATCCTTTTTTGCATTTCTCTCTCTCTTAATCTGACTTCTATGTCCTTTAGCCATGGATATGAACCTCCTTTCAAAATTATCTTATTATCTCACTTTGGATTTCTTTTCGTCTTTTCCATGTCCTCTGTAAGTTCTTGTAGCAACGAACTCACCGAGCTTATGTCCAACCATATCCTCTGTTACATATACAGGCACATGTTTTCTTCCGTCATGAACCGCAATCGTATGTCCTACAAAAGAAGGGAAGATTGTGGAACGGCGGGACCAGGTCTTAATCACCTGTTTCTGTCCTGCTGCATTCATAGCGTCTACTTTTTTGAGCAAGCTTTTGTCTGCAAATGGTCCTTTTTTTAATGATCTAGCCATTTTGATTCCTCCTATAAATATCGATTACTTAATCGCCTTGCCATCGCGTCTTCTTACGATCAGCTTATTGGACTGTTTCTTCTTCTTTCTGGTCTTAAGACCCAGAGCAGGCTTGCCCCAAGGTGTGCTCGGACCGGGACGGCCGATACCTGTCTTGCCTTCACCACCACCATGCGGATGGTCGTTAGGGTTCATAACAGAACCGCGAACGGTAGGTCTGATGCCCATGTGACGCTTACGTCCGGCTTTACCGATATTGATCAGGCTGTGATCTCCATTTCCCACAACGCCTACCGTAGCACGGCAGATGATGGGAACCATTCTCATTTCTCCGGAAGGAAGACGAAGTGTTGCGTACTTTCCTTCTTTTGCCATTAACTGTGCGCTGTTTCCTGCGGAACGAACCATCTGTCCGCCCTTGCCGGGATACAGCTCAATGTTGTGTACCTGAGTACCAACAGGAATCTCTGATAAAGGAAGGCAATTGCCGATTCTTACCTCTGCCTCAGGACCGTTCATGACTTTCATACCGTCTGTGAGTCCTTCGGGAGCAAGAATATATGCCTTCTCGCCGTCTGCGTAGCAGATCAGTGCGATATTAGCTGTTCTGTTAGGATCATACTCGATTCCCAGTACGGTAGCAGGAATGCCATCCTTATATCTTTTGAAATCGATGATTCTGTATTTCCTTCTGGATCCGCCGCCGCGGTGTCTTACTGTGATCTTTCCCTGATTATTACGTCCGGCATTCTTCTTCAGAGATACGCAAAGGCTCTTCTCGGGAGTCTTCTTTGTAATCTCAGCAAAGTCAGAACCGGTCATATTTCTTCTGGAAGGTGTATATGGGTTATATGTCTTAATTC
>CAMGRE010000165.1 GCA_946061355.1 uncultured bacterium
AAGGTAAGCAGTGAATTGATATATCAAGGACCAGTTTTTACAATGACCCATGATATCATGGAAATGAAAGATGGAAGGCAATTTCCTTGTGAGCAGCGCTCTGGCACGCTTTCTCAGTTCCGCCGGATCCTGTCTGATCGTAATGGAATGCATGTCCACCACCGAATAAAAGCATTCATATTCATCACTGAGGGAAACCCAGTTTTTTAATGCACCAAGATAATTGCCGAGTGTCAGGGATCCAGTTGCCTGCATTCCGCTGAATAAAACTTTCTTATCTCCAATCATAATAACTCCTCCGATGTCATCGTATTTTTGTCGTTTTTATTTTACCGCCGATTTTTAGTGTACCATCTAACCTATCGACTGGCAATGTATTTCCCGTTTTTTCTCCCCATAGAAAGAACTCCATGGGGAGAATATACATTGTCTGCCCTGCAGATATTCTCTGCTTCCTATTGTTCACACATGCATGCATTTCCAAACGGCTGTCTCGGCTCCGGTCTCGCGGAATCACATCCCGAGCGTTCCTCACGCGACTCCTGTCTCTGACATCCGCAGCCCGAACGCTCTTCACGCGACTCCTGTCTCTGACACCCGCAGCCCGAGCGCTCTTCACGCGACTCCTGTCTCTGACACCCGCAGCCCGAGCGCTCTTCACGCGACTCCTGTCTCTGACACCCGCAGCCCGAACGGTCCTCGCGTTCCTCCCGTCTTAAGCATCCGCAGCCCGAGCGTTCCCTGCGGTCGTCACGGTCTCTGCGATCCCCACACGAATCGGAATCACGCCCGCACCCATCATCCTGACAGCCGTTACAGCAGCACAATAAAACCAATAACCATAAGATATTCATATTGATCACTCCTTTTCTATATGAATATCCTATGTCATTTTCTATAAATTGTGCCTGTTGCTCCTGATATAGGCAAAGGTCTCGCTCTCACCTTTCTCCGCCAACATATGTAAGAGTTTCTCCAGCACTTCCCTTGTATGAGGATGAAGGAATACTTCCATCCTGTCTGCACCTTTTTCATAATATGTCAGCGGGTCATTGTCCGTATACGCCTTGCCGTTATATACTTTGGACGCCGCGATCCGGTCCATGAACATCTCAATGATATAGCGTCCCGGCATCGGCGCGGGAACCATGCCGTTATTCAGTTCATGCGCGCTGTAATCGATCCAGTATTCGTAATGATGCTTGTTCCTGCCCTTGTGATGCAACCATGCAGAAGAATATCCCTTCTCCTCCCGCTCCGCATTGTTCGGACTTCTGTTTCCCTGGTAGTACTTTGCTCCCACGATAAACTCTGAAGGGGAATACTTTGACAGATCATGCAGAAGCCCCTGCTTATAGAGTCCTACCTGAAAACACCCCTTCATCACCAGATATTTGTGATATGTGATTGTCTTAAAATGCTTCCATATATGCATTTTTTACGTTCACCCGCTTTACCCTATTGATTGAAAAATCTTCACGGAACGGGCTTCCACCTGTACGGTCTGATTTTTCTTCGCCTTATCGCTTTCTACCGGTATCCCGACAAAGCCTTCCGGATCCGCCGTATCCATACAGCACTGCCATTTCATCCCGTTGGGCAGTCTCGGAAGTGCAAAAGAATGGGCTTCCCAATGCATATTGTATGCCACATAAAAGAATGCGTCCGGATTCTGTTTCCGGTCACACGCATATTTGCCGCAATACATCACAGCCACATGTCTGCTGTAATTCTCCAGTACCGGGCGCCATGCCTCCTCGCCGTGATAAGATACATCCGGATAACCGCATCCGATATAGTCCATAATCCTAAGCGGCTCTTCCTTGTGGAACACTCTGTGCGCTTTGCGGAATGCGATCAGTTTCTTTACGTACTCATGGAATGCCTGATATTTCGCCATGCGCTTCCAGTTCAGCCATGTCGTCTCATTATCCTGACAGTAGGGATTATTGTTCCCATTCTGTGTCTGGGCGAACTCATCACCGCTCTGTAAGTAGGGCACTCCCTGTGACAGAAACACGAACGCCAGACCATTGCGCATCTGCTTCTCTCTGAGTGCAAGCACCTGTTTCTTCCTGCTCGGTCCTTCCGCACCGCAGTTCCAGCTAAGATTATATTCACTGCCGTCCCTGTTCTCTTCTCCGTTTGCCTCATTGTGCTTACGCTCGTAGGAAACCAGATCGTTGAGCGTAAAACCGTTGTAACAGGTAAGCGCATTGATCACAGCCGCATCTTCCCGGTTATCCCGGAAATGCTGCAATGCCCGGTTCAGACAGTCGTCATCCCCTTTCAGGAATTTACGCATATCATACGTGAATCCTTCGGAAAAATACGCAAGATTCTTGCTCCACACCCTTTCCCCCTTATGATGGCTGCGGTCAGCCGGCGGGAGTTGTGCCATAATCAGTTTGGTATCTCTTAAGAACGGATCTGTCGCGATCGCAGGAAGCGGCAGTCCTGCGCCGATGAGATGGAATCCGTCAATATGATAGTTCTCAACCCAGAATCTGAGGATCTCAGCGATCTCACTCTGTCCAGACATCTCCGGAAAATAAAACTGCATGATCACTTCGATTCCATTCCGGTGCAGCTGCTTCACCATGTCACAGAATGATACTGTTGGATCTTTGGAAGCAGCATATGCACTCTTCGGCGCATAATAGTATCCGGATTGAAATCCCCAGTAATTTACTTTCTTTTTGTCGTCAGCCTGATAGAATTCCTCCCGGCTCTCAACTTCATCAAATTCATAGCAGGGCATCAATTCAACCGCATTAATCCCAAGTTCTTTCAAATAGGAAATCTTCTGGACAAGCCCTTCATAAGTTCCCCTGTTACTGACACCTGAGGATACATGCTTCGTAAATCCTCTCACATGGATCCCATACAGGATCATCTCGCTGTAGGGAAGCAGGGGTCGCCTGTCATCCTCCCAGTCATATTCTCTACCCGGCAGGAAATACCTCACATATGTCTTTTTCTGCCCGTACCGCTCCAGTCCCGTCACACGTCGGGCATAAAAATCCACCAGGAATCTTCCATCCTGGTAATACCTATAACTGTCCGCTTCCGCCGGACACTCAAGTACCACGGAATAGAGTTGCCCGCATCGGTAGTCTGGGGGAACCGTTACACGCTGCAGTTCCCTTGCACCTTTGCACAGACTGATCTCGATCTGTGTGTCCGGTCTGTCCGCTTTCAGGACAAACTGGATACCATCCGTTGTCCGGGTAACTCCTTTTGGATAAAATGTGCCTTTTCTCATTGTTGTATTCTCCAGTCCTTTTTAGAATAGCATAATTGCCTCAAAATGTACAGAAATGTCCCTGAAATTCACTGTTCACTTGCAGTTTTTCCATTTATTGTATAAAATAAAACCAGTTGTAACTTGTAGCAAAAGGAGGGCATGAAGAAAATGGAAAAGCGTGAAGAAAATGACGAAGAAATGACTGTAGAGCTTGATTTGGAAGACGGCTCCCATGTGACATGCGCGATCGTCACAATCCTTGAAGTAAATAAGCAGGATTATATTGTACTGCTTCCCCTGGATGAAAACGGGGAAAACACCGACGGCGAAGTATGGTTTTATCGCTACCATGAAGATCCCGATGATCCGAACAAGGATCCCGATCTCACCTACATCGACGATGATGAAGAATACGAATCGGTTGCCGATGCCTTTGATGAATATCTTGACAATGCGGAATTTGATGAACTCGTTGATGAGGACGAATGATCCTGATCCAGAAGACATCTTAAGAACCGGGACGGAAGTTCCGGTTCTTTTTGTGTCCCTGTCCTGTAAAACAAATACAGATGTTCCTTTGCTCTGGTCATCGCCACATAGAACATCCTACGCTCCTCCTCGATCTCATCTTTTGAAGCGGCTTTCCTGTGCGGTACGATATGCTCGTTCAGCTCCGGAAGGATCACATTCTCATATTCCAGTCCCTTGGATCCATGATATGTCATGATATGCAATCCTGTCTGACTGCCCCTCGTTTCTGCCTTCTCCTCCCACCTCACTTCCTGCTCCATACCTTCCCAGTCGGAAAAACGGCTTGCCAGGTCCTGTATCCTGTGTAAAACCTCCATATTGTTCTCAAGGCACCTGGTTCCGCCTTCTGCTTCTTCCATCAGATACCGTTCATATCCCATACCCTTCCTGATATACATGACAGTGGAATAGAGACTTAATCCGGAAGCTTTTCTGATATCCGTAAGGAGTTTTTGCAAACTCTTTCCGGGCAGGCTTGCCCTATCGAAATGTGTAGACATGCGAGCCAGATCCAGCGCTTCCCCGATGCAGTCTGCCCTGCGGATCCCTCTGTATGGCCGGTTCATGATGCGGATAAAATTCCCCCTGTCAAAATTTCCGTGGATCAGGTTCCAATATGCACGCATATCCTCCCAGACAAAATGTTCACAGAGTTTCCGGTCACGCTCCCCTCCCCGAAAAGGAATTCCCGCCCGGCGCAGTGCTTTCACGAGATCAAAACTGTCGGCATTTTTGCGAAAAAGGACTGCGGATGTTTCCAGTTTTCCCGCCTTTTCCCACTGTCCGCACAGTGTAAGGATCTCTTTGATCTCACCCGCACTGTCCTCAAATCCTTTAAGAGATACTGCCTGATCTGTGCCGGGACCTGCTCTTCCCGCTTTCTGTGCTTTGTCAAAGCGCTTTTTATTTTCCCGGATCACACGCCCGGCACAATCGATAATGACAGGATCGCTCCGATAATTGTATTCCAGAACGATCTGTCTTAACCCCGGATACTGCTCCGGCAGAGACAACATGAGTTCCGTTCCGGCTCCGCGAAATCCGTAGATCGACTGGTCATCATCCCCTACCATAAAGATATTATGATCCGGCGCGGACAACAAATACAAAAGCTGCCCCTGCGCGGAATTGATATCCTGATATTCATCCACGAGCAGATATCGTGCATAACCTCTCCAGCGCGCAAGAATATCCGGTCTCTGACGCAGGATTTTCAAACATTCCTCTTCCATAAGGTCAAAGTTTACCTGTCTTGTTTTTGAATCGGTACAGTATTCTCTTAGTTAAATGGGAAATTCTTCCTGATAGGTATCTCTTAAGATATGATAATAG
>CAMGRE010000166.1 GCA_946061355.1 uncultured bacterium
TGATTTTGAAATGGAAGAGGGTTATGATAAAGAAAAACGTGCACGGGCACGCAATATTGGAAAACCAAAAACAAGGAGTAGATTTTTCCATCAAGGAGGGTACAAAATGCTGTATGTAGGTATTGATCTCGGCACATCAGCGGTAAAGCTGTTGCTGATGACCGAGAAGGGTGAGATTCAAAAAGTAGTTTCTAGGGAATATCCCCTGATCTTCCCGAATCCCGGTTGGTCAGAGCAGAAACCGGAGGACTGGTATACACAGACGATGGACGGCCTGAAGGAATTGCTTTCGGAGTGTGACAAGTCTCAGGTTGCAGGAATCAGCTTTGGCGGACAGATGCACGGACTTGTGATCCTGGATGAGAATGATGAAGTGATCCGTCCTGCAATCTTGTGGAATGACGGAAGAACTTATGAGGAATGCAATTATCTGAATGATGTGATCGGAAAAGAGACGCTTTCCAAATATACGGCAAACATTTCGTTTACGGGATTCACAGCGCCGAAGATCCTCTGGGTAAAGAACAAAGAACCTGAGAATTTTGCGCGGATCAAAAAGATCATGCTGCCCAAGGACTACATAGCATATAAACTGACAGGCGTTCACTGTACAGATGCTTCCGATGCTTCCGGCATGTTGCTGTTTGATGTAAAGAATCGCTGCTGGTCAAAGGAAATGTGTGAGATCTGCGGCGTGAAGGAAGAACAGCTCGCAAAAGTATATGAGAGTTATGAAGCTGTAGGTACAGTCCTTCCTGAGATCGCAAAAGAACTTGGCATCCGCGAGGATGTAAAGGTTGCGGCAGGAGCCGGAGACAATGCAGCGGCGGCTGTGGGAACCGGAACCGTGGGCGATGGTATGTGCAATATTTCTCTGGGAACCAGCGGAACCGTATTTATTTCTTCCAACAAGTTCGGCGTGGATAAATTCAATGCGCTTCATTCCTTTGCACATGCGGATGGACATTATCATCTCATGGGATGTATGCTTAGCGCTGCTTCCTGTAACAAATGGTGGATGGACGAGATCATCGGTACCAAGGATTATGCCGGAGAGCAGAAAGACATCACGAAACTCGGAGAGAACAAAGTATTCTTCCTCCCGTATTTGATGGGAGAGCGTTCTCCTCACAATAATCCGAATGCCAGAGGAACCTTCATCGGCATGACGATGGATACAACGAGAGCCGACATGACACAGGCAGTCCTGGAAGGTGTGGCATTTGCCCTTCGTGATTCCCTTGAGGTGGCAAAGGAACTTGGAATCAAGATCGAGCGCACGAAGATCTGCGGCGGCGGAGCCAAGAGTCCTCTCTGGAAAAAGATCATTGCCAATGTACTGAATATCAAAGTGGATGTGCTGGAGAGTGAAGAAGGTCCCGGCATGGGCGGCGCAATGCTTGCCATGGTAGCATGCGGCGAGTATGCGACGGTGGAGGAAGCAGCGGCAAAACTGGTAAAAGTAGTGGATACCGTAGAACCGGAACAGGAGCTTGCAGACAAGTATGAAGCGAGATATCAGCAGTTTAAGCAGATCTATCCGGCATGTAAAGCTTTGTTTGATGTCATTGTATAAAAAAGATAACGCAGGCGGTGGGTGGAAACGCCCGGCCTGTGGAAGATATCATTCGGATGATCGCATCCGGGAAAGGGGTTATCAATGAAAATCTTAAAAGTGACAGATCCCGAATTTAAGAAATATGGCCGTCCGATGGCAGGCTATGATTTCTCGGAGATCGTGGAGAAGATGCAGGAGATGCCTGCACCGGCGGGAGCCGTAGTATACGAGCCTTCCGTTGCAGAGTTGGAAAATCTGGATGTTTCCAGAAAAATGGGCGTCTGGGCATATGGTGAGAGTCCGATCCAGGTGGGTTACTGTAACGGAGACAATCATAAGCTGAATGCCGTAGAGTATCACAGGAGCTCGGAGATCAATATCGGCGCCACAGATGCAATTCTTCTGGTGGGAAGCGAACAGGATATTGAAGACGATTTCACTTATGATACATCCAAGATCGAAGCATTCCTGCTTCCAAAGGGGACTGCAGTCGAGATCTATGCAACGACGCTTCACTATGCACCCTGCAATGCAGTCGGAGCAGATAAGTTCCGCGTAGTGGTTGTTCTTCCTAAGGGAACAAATTATCCGCTCACAGAGAAGCATGAGGCAGGCGGAGAGGATGCACTGTTGGCAGCTACCAACAAATGGCTCATCGGACATCCCGAGGGCGGACTGCCGGAGGGCAGTTTTATCGGTCTGAAAGGTGAGAACATCACCGTATAAGCAATAAATAAGAACCAAAAACAAAATCAAATAAACAGGAGGAAAAAACACATGAACAACATTCCGAAGGTAAAATTAGGTATTGTGGCTGTAAGCCGTGACTGTTTTCCGGAAGCGCTTTCCGTAAACAGGAGAAAAGCCCTTGTAGAAGCATACAAGGCAAAATATGATGCAGAGGATATCTATGAGTGTCCGATCTGTATCGTAGAGAGTGAGATCCATATGGTTCAGGCTCTTGAGGACATCAAGAAAGCCGGATGTAACGCTCTGTGCGTATATCTTGGAAACTTCGGTCCCGAGATTTCCGAGACATTGCTCGCAAAGCACTTTGACGGACCTAAGATGTTCATCGCGGCAGCAGAGGAGTCCCAGAATGATCTGTCTGACGGACGCGGCGATGCATATTGCGGTATGCTCAATGCAAGCTACAACTTAAAACTGCGCAACATCAAAGCATACATTCCGGAGTATCCTGTCGGAACAGCAGAGGACTGCGCGGATATGATCAATGAGTTCCTTCCGATCGCACGCGCGCTCGTTGGACTTTCCGAGTTAAAGATCATCAGCTTTGGTCCCAGACCGCTTAACTTCCTTGCATGTAATGCACCGATCAAGCAGCTTTACAATCTCGGTGTTGAGATCGAGGAGAACTCCGAGCTGGATCTGTTTGAAGCGTTCAACAAACATGCAAATGATCCCCGTATCCCTGCAAAGGTAGAGGAGATGGCAGCAGAGCTTGGAACCGGTAATAAGAAACCGGAAGTTCTTCCGAAGCTGGCTCAGTATGAACTGACACTGCTTGACTGGGTAGAGGAGCACAGAGGCTATAGAAAATATGTTGCGATTGCCGGAAAATGCTGGCCTGCATTCCAGACACAGTTCGGTTTCGTACCCTGCTATGTCAACAGTCGTTTGACAGGAATGGGCATCCCGGTATCCTGCGAAGTTGATATTTACGGCTGCCTGAGTGAGTTCATCGGAACCTGCGTCAGCCAGGATGCGGTTACCCTGCTCGACATCAACAACTCCGTGCCGGCAGATATGTACAAAGAAGCCATCGAAGGCAAGTTCGATTATACACACAAAGATACTTTCATGGGCTTCCATTGCGGAAATACATGCTCCACAAAGCTTGCTTTCCATGAGATGAAGTATCAGAAGATCATGGCAAGAAGCCTTCCGATCGAAGTGACAAACGGTACGCTCGAAGGCGATATCATGCCGGGTGACATCACCTTCTTCCGTCTGCAGTCTACAGCAGATGCCAAGATCCGTGCATATGTGGCAGAGGGCGAGGTTCTGCCTGTAGCCTCCAAGTCCTTCGGTGCGATCGGTGTATTCGCGATTAAGGAGATGGGCAGATTCTATCGTCACGTGCTGATCGAGAAGAATTATCCTCATCACGGAGCAGTTGCTTTCGGACACTTCGGAAAGCCGTTATTTGAGGTATTCAAATATCTTGGAGTTCCGATGGAAGATATTAACTACAACCAGCCAAAGAGCGTTCCGTATCCGACGGAGAACCCTTTCGCGTAAGACAGCATTAAGAAAATAAGATTACTGAGAGTAGAAAAGGGACAGGTCACTGATGTGATCTGTCCCTTTTGAATTATAGTACAAATAAGAATCCGAATAATAAAATTATTCCGCAGGAATTACCGGTAAGGTCTGAACAACAGGATCTTCTGTAACAGGTACTTCAGCCGGTACAGCAGCATCCTTATATACAAGAGCATAAGCGCCGGCTTTGTCGGAGACAAAGGTCAGGGTTGTATCGGAAGCATCGGTATCTTCCAGTACGGTAGGCTGTCCTTTGTATACATTGATCATACGGAAAATTCTTCCGGGTGACTGCAGTTCCTGAGGAATCTGGAATACAAGTGTTGCGGGAGTGTTCAGTGTCTCATAATTTTTGCCGCTTGGTTTGGTAAATGTGATATTGTATGTCCTTGCAAGTTTGTAATCTTCCAATACGGTGTTAAATGCTGCGATACATGCTTCACCCTGTACAACCATTGCTGTCGTTACAGACATATCATATTCACCGCTTCCCGCCGCAAAACGGCAGGTGCGGTTAGCCCAACTTGTTTGGGAAATAGGAAGTTTTTCCCGATCTGTTGCATAAAACATGTCACCGTTTTTCCTGAATTTTGCGGTTGCAATACACATAGGACCGTTGGCAGTGAAGGAATAGTTTTTCTGCATGGATTTCAGTTCACCGTTCACATACCAGCCTTCAAAAGTACAGCGGGGATAATACTGTGCTTTTACAATGATGACATCGCCCTGTTTTGCTTCCACGGAATCCTTGAAAGCCACATCATTACAGGTAGAGGTAATATTCCCCATACCTTCCTGCTCCGCATAGGCAAGTACCAGACAGGTATCACCTTCCTCTGCGTTTGCCTGAGAAGGAACAGCCAGAAAAGCAATGGCAGAAACTGCTGTGACAAGCGCTGCTTTTTTACAAAGGTCAAAAAACTTTGTTTTCATTTTATGATAGCCTCCTAACATAATGTTGAATCTGTTTTTGTCCGCGGGAGGACACGCGCTCCACGGAGATGAAAATAGTTACTTTAAGAATAAAGGAATAAAGAGTTACTGTCAATAAATGGAAGGTCGTCAAAAATAAAATTATAATAAAAACGTCAATCCCAATGAGAGATTGACGTTTGTCTATAAAAGTCGAAGCGACAGGATTTGAACCTGCGACCTCTGCGTCCCGAACGCAGCG
>CAMGRE010000167.1 GCA_946061355.1 uncultured bacterium
ATATCAGGACTTAATTTCGCGCGTTAAAAAATATCATCCTTCCGATGACATCTCGCTGATCGAGAAAGCGTATAAGGTAGCCTATGAGGCTCACAAGACTCAGGTGAGAAAGTCTGGTGAGCCCTATATTATTCATCCGTTGTGTGTTGCGATCATTCTGGCAGATCTGGAATTAGATAAGGAAACGATCGTGGCAGGACTCCTGCATGATGTGGTGGAGGATACGATCCTCACTGCGGAAGAGATCCGTCAGGAATTCGGGCCGGACGTGGAGCTCCTTGTGGACGGCGTCACGAAGCTGCAGCAGCTGCAGCTCTCCAGAGGAGAGGGCGGCGATGTCGATAAGCTGGAGATGCAGGCGGAGAATCTGCGTAAGATGTTTCTTGCCATGGCAAAGGACATCCGCGTTATCATGATCAAACTGGCGGACAGACTGCACAACATGCGGACACTCAAGCATATGCCGCCGGAGAAACAGCAGCGCATCGCAAGGGAAACAATGGATATCTATGCGCCGATCGCCCAGAGACTCGGTATTTCCAAGATTAAGGTGGAACTGGATGACCTTTCGCTCAAATATCTGGAGCCGGAAGTGTATTATGATCTGGTGGATAAGATTGCCGTGCGCAAGAGCGTGCGCGAGAAGTATATCCAGTCTATCGTTGATGAGGTCAGCGAACATATCCGTACGGCCGGCATTAAGGCAAAAGTAGATGGTCGTGTCAAACATTTCTTCAGTATTTACAAAAAGATGAAAAATCAGAATAAGACCATCGATCAGATCTACGACCTGTTTGCGGTCCGTATCATTGTGGACACCGTGAAGGACTGCTATGCGGCGCTCGGCGTGATCCATGAGATGTATAAGCCGATACCGGGGCGTTTTAAGGACTATATCGCCATGCCGAAGGCGAATATGTATCAGTCCCTTCATACAACGTTGATCGGAAGCTCAGGGCAGCCCTTTGAGATACAGATTCGTACTTATGAGATGCACAAGGCGGCGGAATACGGTATCGCCGCGCACTGGAAATATAAGGAAACCTCCGATGGCAAAAAAGTGGACGGTCAGGAGGAGGAGAAGCTCGTCTGGCTCCGCCAGATCCTGGAATGGCAGAAGGACATGTCGGATAACAAGGAGTTCATGAAGCTGTTAAAGAGCGATCTGGACCTGTTTTCGGACAGTGTATACTGCTTCACGCCCACCGGTGATGTGAAGAATCTCCCGGCGGGTTCCACACCGATCGATTTTGCTTATGCGATCCACAGTGCTGTCGGCAACAAGATGATCGGTGCCAGAGTGAACGGCAAGCTGGTGACCATTGATTATGAGATCAAGAACGGCGACCGTATCGAGATCCTGACTTCGCAGAATTCCAAGGGACCGAGCCGTGACTGGCTGAATATCGTCAAGAGTACACAGGCGAAGAGCAAAATTAATCAGTGGTTTAAGAATGAACTGAAGGAAGATAATATCATAAAGGGCAAGGAACTTCTCCTTGCATATTGTAAGGCAAAGGTGATCGACACCGTTCAGATCATGAAACCGCCTTATATGGAATATGTGATGCACAAATACGGCTTTCGCGACTGGGATTCCGTGTTGGCGGCAGTGGGACACGGCGGACTGAAGGAAGGCCAGATCCTTAACAAGATGCAGGAGCTCTACGACAAAGAGCATAAGAAAGAGCTGACGGATGAGGAAGTGCTTGCCGGAGTGGCAGAGAATGCCCAGACAAAGCTGATCAGACCGAAGTCACAGAGCGGCATTGTCGTAAAAGGCATCGATGATGTAGCAGTCAGATTTTCCAAATGCTGTTCCCCTGTGCCGGGCGATGAGATCGTAGGGTTTGTCACGCGCGGCCGTGGTGTCTCGATCCATCGGACAGACTGCGTCAATGTGATCAATCTTTCCGAGATTGACAGGGGCAGGCTGATCGATGCGGAATGGCAGGTGTCTGCAGCGGAAAATACA
The DNA here is from genome assembly GCA_946061355.1 of uncultured bacterium. GTDB lineage: Bacteria > Bacillota > Clostridia > Lachnospirales > Lachnospiraceae > VSOB01. The sequence goes on from CAMGRE010000167.1 coordinate 1,976, forward strand.
GGAGAAAAATATCTCGCAGAGATCAAGATCTTTGCGAATAACAGGAACGGTCTGCTGGCGGATATCTCCAAGGCGTTGACGGAGAAAAACATTGATATCCTGTCGATGAATACCAGAACGAGCAAACAGGGAATTGCTACGCTGGCTACCTCCTTCGAGATCAGCAGCAGGGATGAACTGCAGCGTATCATAGATAAGATCAGAATGATCGACAGCGTCATTGACATAGAAAGGACGACGGGCTGATGGCAAAGATTAAGATCGGCAGATTGACAATGGGAATCTGCCAGACCAACTGTTATTTCGTATATGAAGAAGGGAAAACAGATGTTATTTTTATAGATCCGGCAGATAAGGGCGGCTATCTGTATGATGCGCTGAAAGAACGGGGCTTTTCCGTGGCGGCCATTTATCTGACACACGGTCATTTTGACCATATCTGGGGAGCCGAGGAACTTCGTCAGAAGAGCGGCGCGAAGATTTATGCCTATGAGGGCGAGAGAGCGCTGTGCATGAGCGATGACCTGAATGTCTCTGCACGGACCGGGAGAGCATGTACTATTGAGCCGGATGTCGATCTGAAAGACGGAGAGGAACTCACGACGATCGGGATTACCTGTAAGGTGATCGCCACGCCGGGGCATACTTCCGGAAGCTGTTGTTACTATTTCCCGGAAGGCGGCTTTGTGATCAGCGGCGATACGCTGTTTGCGGACTCGGTCGGAAGGACGGATCTGCCGACGGGAAGCATGGGCGGGCTTGTCCGTTCCATCAGGGAGCGGCTGTTTCCGTTGCCGGATGACACGATAGTGTATCCGGGACACGGGGACGCGACAGAGATCGGACATGAGAAAAAATGCAATCCTTTTGTGGTGGAGTGAGATATGATAACGGTACAGTTGGACAGGGAAGGATTTGAGTACGATATTCATTCACTGGTGAAGGCCTTCTATCCGGAGACGGATGTGAAGGTCTTTTTGCAGGGAACCAAGGATCTGAGATCAGATCCGGAATTGCCGGAGCTTGTGATCCTGCGCGATGAGAGCAGGATCGAAGTGCAGCTCTGGAAGAGTGCGGATGCGCGGGATGAGGAAACCGGCACAGAGGAAGCTGGCACAGAGGAAACCGGCACAGAGGAGGCGGAAGAGAAGGAATACAGTGAAAGTCTGCGGGGCGCAGAACGCCGTCTGGCAGCGTCTGTCACGGAGCCGCTCTGCGAGCACCCGGACAAGGCAAGAATCAAAAATCAAATCAAAGATATAATATATCATATGTTACGTAAAGAAACCGGAAAGCAGCTGCCCTGGGGAACACTGACGGGAATCCGTCCGACCAAGATCGCGATGGGGCTGCTGGAGCAGGGAAAGAGTCGGGAGGACATCCTGCAATACATGCGGGAAACGTACGATGTCAGCCGGGAGAAAGCCGTGCTCAGCGTGGACATTGCGGAGCGTGAGAAGAGGATCCTCGCTGACATCCATTATCAGGATGGGTACAGCCTGTATATCGGAATTCCGTTCTGCCCAACGACCTGCCTGTACTGTTCCTTTACTTCGTTTCCGATCGCGCTGTGGAGAGAGCGTGTCGCAGAATATCTGGAGGCGCTCACGAAAGAGATGGAGGCGGCTGCGGATCTGATGCGGGGGCGCATTCTGGACAGCGTCTATATCGGCGGCGGCACGCCGACGACATTGAGCGCGGAAGAACTGGAGCTTCTGATTTGTGAAGTTAAAAAGAAATTTAATTTTGAAAATGTAAAAGAATTTACCGTGGAAGCGGGAAGGGCGGACAGCATCACGGAGGATAAGCTTCATGTATTGAAAAAGTGCGGTGTCACCCGGATTTCCGTCAATCCGCAGACCATGAATGACAAGACATTAAAGCTGATCGGCAGGCAGCATACGGTAGCGCAGGTGGAGGAGGCTTTTCGACTGGCGCGCCGCTGCGGATTTGACAACATCAATATGGATCTGATCCTTGGACTGCCCGGGGAGGACGAGGAAGATGTGAGAAGGACAGTGGAAGCTGTCAAGGCTTTGCAGCCTGACAGCCTGACAGTTCATTCTCTTGCGATCAAGCGCGCCTCAAAACTGAATCAGTGGATTCAAGACAATGGGATCGAGACTCTGCACAACACGGATGAGACCATGCGGATCGCCGCGCAGGCGGCGGAGGAGATGGGCCTACTGCCGTATTATCTGTACCGCCAGAAGAATATGTCCGGCAATTTTGAGAATGTCGGCTATGCCAGAGAAGGGTGCTACGGTATCTACAACATCCTCATTATGGAGGAGAAACAGACGATCATGGCGCTCGGTGCGGGCACGATCACAAAGCGCGTGTATCCGGACGGCAGGATCGAGCGCTGCGACAATGTGAAAGAAGTGGCTCTCTATATAGAAAAGATTGATGAGATGATAGAGCGAAAGAGAAGGTTGTTTGCCGATTCATAGCAATGGGATAAGATAGCATTAGAAAGATACAAAAGAGAGGATGCATATGAATCCGGATAAAAAAGTCAGGCGAGTCCAAAGCTTGTTATATACAAGTGGAGTAGGGGTCATATTATTTTCAATATGGACAGGACTAAGAGGAATCGAGAATTTGTATGAAGTCTGGAAGGAACTTCGGATGGAATACGGCACAGGACCGGAAAATACGGTTATAAGCATCATTCTGTGTCTGTTTGCTTTTGCTGTAATTATGTTCGTTACTTTTCTGTATGTCTATATCGGAAAAGCGGCAATAGATGTCAGTTGGGGGAAGAAAAAGAGCAATCTGTATCTTGTTTTGGCAGTACTGTTAAACATTTTTTCCTGGTTTTTATATATTTGGGAATTTGCGCAGGGAGAACTGTTTGAAGTAAAAATGATAGTTTACATAATTATAGATTTGACGTCCAACATCATCCTGATAGAAGTGTTTGTCTTTTCTTTGTTGCTGAAAAAGATGAGGTGAGAAGTATGCAGGAAGATTTTCATTATTATGCGACGTATTGTGCAGCATACATTGCAGGG
>CAMGRE010000168.1 GCA_946061355.1 uncultured bacterium
TATATTTTCCCACGTGAAAAAACATAGGAGGACGGGATATGGCAGTAGTTACACTATCAAAGATTATTGAGAAGATGAAGTTGAAAAACCTCACGCCTGAGGTGGAGGTAAAGGGAATTAAGATCACACAGCCCGATATCAACAGACCTGCATTGCAGATGGCGGGGTATTTTGAACATTTTGAGGCCACCCGTCTGCAGATTATCGGATATGTGGAGTATTCCTACATGCAGAGTATGGAGGAGGAGCGTAAGAAAGAGATCTATACGCAGCTCTTTTCCCATGATATTCCGGCCATTGTATTCTGCCGTGAACTGGAAGCTCCCGATGAACTGTTCCGTCAGATGGCGGTGGAGCACAAAGTGCCGCTTCTGATGACGAAGAAATCAACTTCCGCGTTTATGGCGGAGATCATCCGCTGGCTGAATGTGAAGCTGGCACCGTGCATTTCCGTTCACGGTGTACTGGTGGATGTATACGGCGAAGGCGTCCTGATCACCGGTGAGAGCGGCATCGGTAAATCGGAGGCGGCTCTGGAGCTTGTCAAGAGAGGACACCGTCTGGTTACCGATGATGTCGTGGAACTGAGGAAGGTAAGTGATGACACGATCATCGGAAGCGCGCCGGATATCACTAAGAATTTTATCGAGCTTCGAGGTATCGGTATTGTGGATATCAAGGCTCTGTTCGGTGTGGCGAGTGTCAGGGATACCCAGTCCATCGATCTGGTCATCAAGCTGGAGGATTGGGATAAGGATAAAGAGTATGACAGACTCGGTCTGGAGGAAGAATATACGGAGTATCTGGGCAATAAGATTGTGTGCCACAATCTTCCGATCCGTCCGGGACGTAATCTGGCTCTGATCATTGAGGCTGCGGCAGTAAATCAGAGACAGAAAAAGATGGGATATAATGCGGCGCAGGAGCTGTACAGCAGAGTGCAGAATTCGCTGAACCAGAAACGTGATGAGGATGAAGAATAGGGGGGGAGAATATCATGAAAGAGTACTGTTTCGGAATTGATGTGGGAGGAACTACGGTAAAACTTGGTCTGTTTAATCAGAACGGAGATATTCTGGATAAATGGGAGATTCCCACCAGGACAGAAGACAATGGGAAAAACATTCTTCCCGATGTTGCAAAAGCTTTGGAGAAGAAACTTCAGGAGAAAAATATTTCGAAAGATGATGTGATCGGCGCCGGGATCGGAGTACCGGGGCCTGTCGATGACAACGGTGTGGTGCACAGAGCAGTAAATCTCGGATGGGATGTGTTCAATATCAGTGAAGTGCTCAGCTCACTCACAGGGCTGCCTGTCAAGGCCGGAAATGATGCCAATGTTGCCGCGCTCGGAGAACTGTGGAAAGGCGGCGGCCAGGGCTATAAGAGCATTGTGATGGTTACGCTCGGCACAGGTGTGGGCGGCGGCGTTATCGTTAACGGAAAGATTCTGTCCGGCTGCAGCGGTGCCGGCGGAGAGATCGGACATATCCATATCGTGGATGATGAGGAAGACAGTTGCGGCTGTGGCAATCACGGATGTCTGGAGCAGTATGCATCGGCCACCGGAATCGTGCGTCTGGCACATCGGAGACTGCAGTCCGCTACAGAATCCACTGTGCTTAGGGATCGCGAGGTATCTGCAAAATCTGTATTTGATGCGGTGAAGGCAGGCGATACGGTCGCTATTCAGATCGCGGAGGAATTTGGGCTTTATCTGGGCAAAGGGCTGGCAGCCGTGGCATCCGTGGTAAATCCTGAGGCGTTTGTCATCGGCGGCGGCGTTTCCAAAGCGGGAGACATCCTGTTCTCCTTTATTGAAAAAAATTACAAAAAATATGTGTTCCACGGAAGCAGGGATGCAAAATTTGAGCTCGCAACGCTCGGCAATGACGCCGGTATCTGCGGTGCGGCAAAGCTTCTGCTAGACTAAATGAAGCGGGGGAAAAACAGTGTATCAGGCATTAAGGTCATTTTTGGAATCGGTGGTCGGAGAGCAGAATATCAGACAGGATGAACCGATGGATCGTCACACCAGCTTTCGCACAGGCGGAAATGCCGCCTGCTTTATAGAGCCGGAGAATGCGGAGCAGCTTGCTAAGGTATTGTCATATCTGCAGAAAACGGAACAGGATTATTTTATTCTGGGAAACGGTACGAATCTGTTGGTCAGTGATCTCGGATATGACGGGGTTGTCGTTTATATCGGAGATAAGATGAGTCGGATTTCCGTGGATGGCAGCAGGATTACGGTGCAGGCGGGAGCATTGCTCTCACAGACGGCAAAGGCGGCGATGGAAGCAGGGCTTACCGGCATGGAGTTTGCTTCCGGGATACCGGGCAGCATCGGCGGCGCCATGATGATGAATGCAGGGGCATATGACGGGGAGATGAGCCAGATCGTGGAATCCGTGACTGTGCTCGATCCGTCCGGTGAGAGTATGATCCTTGAGAATGAGACCATGGAATTCGGGTATCGCACCAGCATTTTAAAGAACCGGCCTTTTGTCGTAACGGAAGTGACACTCCGGCTGAAAGAGGGAGAAAGAGAGCAAATACAGGCAAAGATGGCGGATTTTGCAGCGAAGAGGCGGGAGAAACAGCCGCTTAATTTCCCGAGTGCCGGGAGCACGTTCAAACGGCCGGAAGGATATTTTGCCGGCAAGCTGATCATGGACAGCGGACTGCGGGGATATCGCATCGGCGGCGCGCAGGTGTCTGAGAAGCATTGTGGATTTATCATTAACTGTGGGAACGCTTCGTCTGAGGATATTTCAGAACTGATGGATGAAGTGATACAGCGTGTGAAAGAACGATTTGGTGTGACTTTGGAGCCGGAAGTGATCCGGCTGGGAAGATTTGGCTGATAAAAATCTGTATGAGATACGTACGGCAATCGGGCCGGACAGGAAGCGAAGAATGGAGCGGCTATGAGATTTGTGATTGTGACAGGCATGAGTGGTGGCGGTAAGAGAACAGCGCTCAAGATGTTGGAGGATATGGGGTTCTTTTGTGTGGATAATCTTCCGATCCCTCTGCTGGAGAAATTTGTGGAACTGATCGCCATGCCGAACAAAGAGATCTCGAAAGTTGCCCTGGGGCTGGATGTGCGCACGGATCAGTCTTTCAGTGATGCGGAGAACAGTCTCGAGAAGCTGAAGCAGATTGGTTATAAATATGAGATCCTCTTCATGGAGGCGAGCGACAATGTGCTGATCAAGCGCTATAAGGAGAGCCGGAGAATGCATCCGCTCTCGTCCTATGAAGGCGGCAGAGTGGAGGACGGCATTCACAAAGAGAGAGCCGTATTGGCAGATATGCGCAGACGCGCCGATTACGTGATCGACACTTCCAATCTGCTGACAAGAGAATTGAAGGTAGAGCTTGACCGCATTTTTTTGAAAAACGAAGAATATAATAGTCTCATGGTCAACGTCATGTCCTTCGGATTCAAAAACGGGATCCCTTCCGATGCGGATCTGGTATTTGATGTGAGGTTTCTGCCGAACCCTTTCTATATCGATGAATTGAAGCACAGTACCGGGAATGACAAGCCGGTGCAGGATTATGTAATGAGTTTTCCGGAGGCAGAAACATTCTTGAATAAGCTGACGGATATGCTTCTCTTTTTGATTCCGAACTATGTGAAAGAGGGAAAATATCAGCTGGTTGTGGGAATAGGCTGCACCGGAGGAAAGCACAGGAGCGTCACTCTGGCAAACGAATTGTACAAGCGGCTGAAAAACAAAGGAAACTATGGATTGACCATCCAGCACAGGGATGTGAAGAACGGGATATAATAGGAGCTTACAGATGTCTTTTTCCGGAGAAGTGAGAGAAGAGCTGGCGGAGCATGTGAGCCCGTCAAGGCATTGTCAGATCGCAGAACTGGCAGCAATGTTCTGCTATAACGGCAAAATTGCCAGGGATGCGTCGGGAAGCGTAAGTCTGCAGATACAGACCGAAAATGCCCAAGTTGTCAAAAAGTGCTTTACATTGCTGAAAAAAACATTTAATATAGAGGCGAATATCACGTCAAAAGGCGCAAATTCCATTGTTATAGAGGATATCAGCCAGGTGAGAAGGCTGTTGCAGGCTTTTAAACTGATGGATGGATCGGGCGCAATGCAACACAGAACAGATGAAGTGCACCCGCTTTTAATCAAGAATGCCTGTTGTAAGAGAGCGTATCTGAGAGGCGCTTATCTTGCCGCAGGATCTATGAGTGATCCGGAGAAGAGTTATCATCTGGAATTTGTCTGTGGCACAGAGTGTCAGGCTGAGCAGCTTAAGAGTGTGATTCAGGACTTTGAAGTGGAAGCCCGAAGCATTGTCCGGAAGAATCATTATGTGGTATATATGAAAGAGGGCTCCGGCATCGTGGATATCCTGAATGTGATGGAGGCACATAAGGCGCTGATGAACCTGGAGAATCTCCGCATCGTCAAGGAGATGCGCAATTCCATCAACAGGAGAGTCAACTGCGAGACGGCCAATATCACCAAGACGGTGAATGCCTCTACGAGACAGATTGAAGATATTATTCTGATCCAGAATACGGTAGGGCTTAAGAGCCTGCCGGAGAATTTGCGTCAGATGGCGGAGGTGCGGCTGGAATATGCCGATGCACCGTTAAAGGAGCTGGGACAGTATATTGATCCACCGGTAGGAAAATCCGGTGTTAATCATAGATTGCGTAAAATCAGTGAGATCGCGGAAGGGATACGCGACAGGGAGGAAAAGTTATGACAAAAAAATCTGTGAAAATCCAACTTGACGGAGGTCTGGAGGCAAGACCGATCGCTGTATTGGTACAGGTGGCGAGCCAGTATGAGAGTACTGTACATCTTGAGACGGAAGATAAGAGAGTCAACGCAAAAAGCATTATGGGTATGATGAGCCTTGGACTGGACAATGGCGAGAACGTGACGATCGTCTGCGACGGCACAGATGAGGAGAAGGC
>CAMGRE010000169.1 GCA_946061355.1 uncultured bacterium
CCGGAAGCATCTGCCCCTGGTAGCAGTCATATGTCTCCACGCAAATACTCTCTCCCGGATCTATAAACATGACAGGATCGTCATATTTGCCGTGAGCATAGATCACATGCTCTCTCCCTAATTTCTTCATACGTTAAAACAGCTTCCTCCTACAAATTCTCTTACAATCGAATTGTTCGGCAGATTCTCGCTGCTGACTCCGAGGAAATATTCGAGGAATTTAAGGAGACGCTTCGCTTCATGATACTCGGGATCTGTCTTTTCGATGCTGAATAACAGCGGCTCCGCAAACTGTTTCAACACTGCCAGTTCATAGATCAGCACGGAGTTGAACGTCGCATCGGCGCTCTCCTGGAACGGGAAAATATTTTCCTCCTCTCCTCTGCGCACGGAAGGCCACATCTCAATGGTACGTTTGGCAGAAGCGCCTCTCGTCCTGGCATCACGCACCATGCGGCGCAGGAGACGACCGTCCGTAGTCGGGATCCTGTTATGCTCATCGACATTCAGACTGGTCAGCGCACTGATATAGATCTTATACTTGCTGGCAGCCGGAAGTGCATGGGACATCTTGTCATTAAGTCCGTGGATTCCTTCGATGACCAGTACATCATCCGATCCCAAAGTCTTATAATTGCCTTTGTACTCCCGCTTACCTGTCTTGAAATTAAAACTGGGCAATTCTACCGTCTTACCATCAAGCAGATCGCACATGTCCTTGTTAAACTGCTCGATATCGATGGCTTCCAGACACTCAAAATTATAATCTCCGTTCTCATCCCTCGGAGTCTTCTCTCTATCCACAAAGTAATCATCCACTGCGATCGGATGCGGTTTCAATCCGTAACTCTGCAGCTGCACCGACAGCCTGTGGGAAAACGTGGTCTTGCCTGATGAGGAAGGTCCGGCGATCATCACAAATTTCACACCACCCCTGTCCACAATATCTCTGGCAATCTCTCCGATCCTTCTCTCCTGAAGCGCCTCCTGCACCAGGATTACCTGAGACAGATTGCCCTTGCAGATCTGATCATTCAAGTCTCCCACCGTATCGATCCCCATCTGCTCTCCCCACTGTGTGGACTTGATCAGAGCATCAAACAGCTTTTCCCTCGGTTCAAAAAAAGCCAGTGTCTTCGGCTCTTTCCTGTCGGGAAGCATGAGCATAAGCCCCTTCTCATAAGAGATAACATTGAAATATTTCACGTAGCCTGCCGAGGGAAGCATATGACCGTAATAGTAATCGTAATAGTCACCCAGACGATACACATTGACTGTGGCACTGCGGCGGTACTTGAACAGCTTCTTCTTATCCTCCATCTTATACCGGTCAAAGAGCTTCATCGCATCCTCCAGTGCAAGATTCTGTTTGATGATCGGCATATTCTCCATTGAGATCTGACGCATACGGACATTCAGCTTTTCCACAAGCGTATTGTCTATCTTAAGCGAACCCTTGACGCTGCAGTAATAGCCCTGTCCGATCGCAAATTCCACCTTGACCTTCTCAACTTCATCCGCTCCTACGATGTCGTACAGAGCCTTTAACATCAGCATGATCGCAGTCCGCACATATGCCTTGTGACCCGCGTTGTCCGCAAGTGTGATAAAGCTAAGCTCGCAGTCATGCTCTGCCTTTTTCATCAGTTCCCTGATCTTGCCATCCACAATGACAAGAGCGATCATATCATCATACTGCTTCTGATACTCATTGCAGATCTCTTCATAAGTAATACCTTCCTGATACTGCTTCTTTTCCCCGTTAATCGTAACCGTAATCATCTCGCAACCTCCCATTTCAGTTTCTTTACATAATCCAAAACGGATTTTTCTCCTGCGCCCGGATGACCGTCAGTCGTGCACATTCCCTTCTCAGATATTCCTCGATATAAGGGACAAATATCTTCTCAACCCCATAATGTCCCGCATCGATGATTGACAACCCCTGCGCCACCGCATCGATCCCTTCGTGATGGTCGATATCCCCGGTAATGAGCACCTGCGCACCAGCACTGACAGCGCTGCCGATCACGCTTTTGCCCGACCCCGGAGAGACTGCCGCCACACTGATCTGTCCGTCTCTCTCCCCGAATATCCTCACCGACTCCAGTGCGAACGCACGCTTCACATAGGCGCCGCATTCCTCCAGTGTCATGGATACCGGCAGCCTTCCCACTCTGCCGATCCCCTCTCTGGAAATGTCATCCTCATACGTCACATCGAGCACCTGTCTGTCCAGCAGTCCGATCTCATCCGCTGCTGCGTCTGCCATCCCCATCACATCAAAATTCGTGTGCATCGCATAATAGCTGATGTCATGCTGCAATAGTTTCACAAGACGTCTGCCGATAAAATCTCCATCCGTCACACTCTTCCTCGCGGAGAAGATCAGCGGATGATGCGTCACCAGCAGGTCTGCCCCTTTTTCGACCGCTTCCTCCACGACGCTGTCCGTGGCGTCAAGCGCCAGCATCACCGTCTGCACTTCCTTGTCATACCTGCCTGCCAGCAGTCCGACATTATCCCACTGTTCCGCAAAAGAACGGGGTGATAACGTCTCCAGTTTATCAAGAATCTCTCTGCATTGCATTCCTATTCCTCGTAGCAGGACAGTGCCATTCTCCTAAGCTCTGTCTCCTGCTTTAACTGCTCTAACCTCTGTGTCCTCCGCTCGTTCGTCCCCGTAGCCGCCTGCTGTCTTATGAGCTTCTCCATGATCTCCCGATTATGGTTTTCCTCCCATACCAGGAACTGATGCAGCACCGGATGTTTCTCCTGTAACAACAGGAAACCATATCTGTCGTACACCTGCTGCCAGAGAACTGTTTCTGTGTTCCGTACTTTTCCCGGTGCCACCTTCATCATGGGATAATATTTTCCGTCCTCAAATATCATATTCTCGGAAAGCAACGCATAGCCCTGTTCCCGCAAAAATTTCCGGAAGGCTGCGATCTCGGACTGAGGCTGGAGGATCACTTCTTTCATGGTCGCGATCTGCCCTCTGCCTTCCGTCAGAATCCGCTCCATCAGTCTGCCTCCCATACCGGCTATGATCAGGCAGTCCGCCTCTCCCGGCTCAAGCGCTGTCACACCGTCTGACAGCCTGATCTCTATGTATGGCAACAGCCCTGCCTCTCTGACATGCTCCATGGCAGCTTTCAGCGGTCCCTCATTCACATCCATGGCAATCACACGCGGACAGACCTGATGATCTACAAGGTAAATCGACACATAACCGTGGTCACATCCCACATCACACACAACACTTCCGGGCGTCACCATAGACGCTACTGCCAGAAGCCTGTCGGACAATCCCTCTTTCCGGATATGGTTTTCCTCTGTCTCCCGGCTCATCAATCCAGATAATCCTTCAGTTTTCTGCTGCGGCTCGGATGACGCAGCTTGCGCAGAGCCTTCGCCTCGATCTGGCGGATACGCTCACGGGTTACGTTGAATTCCTTTCCAACCTCTTCCAGCGTGCGTGCGCGTCCGTCATCCAGTCCAAACCTCAGACGGAGCACCTTCTGCTCTCTCTCCGTCAACGTGCCAAGCACCTCCACCAGCTGCTCCTTCAGCAGCATGAATGCTGCCGCATCCGCAGGCACAGGAACATTGTCATCCTGAATGAAATCACCAAGATGGCTGTCCTCCTCCTCACCGATCGGTGTCTCCAGAGATACGGGCTCCTGCGAGATCTTGAGGATCTCACGCACCCTGTCCACCGGCATATTCATCTCAACCGCAATCTCCTCCGGGCTCGGTTCTCTCCCAAGTTCCTGCAGAAGCTGCCTACTCACACGGATCAACTTGTTGATCGTCTCCACCATGTGAACCGGGATACGGATCGTTCTGGCCTGATCGGCGATGGCTCTCGTGATAGCCTGACGAATCCACCATGTCGCATATGTGGAGAACTTGTAACCCTTGCGGTAATCAAATTTTTCCACAGCTTTAATAAGACCCAGGTTACCCTCCTGGATCAGGTCAAGGAAGAGCATTCCTCTGCCTACATAGCGCTTGGCAATACTGACAACCAGACGGAGATTCGCCTCCGCAAGACGTTTCTTTGCCTCCTGGTCTCCAAGCTCCATCTTCTTGGCAAGCTCAATCTCCTCCTCCGCAGACAGCAGAGGCACCTTGCCGATCTCCTTGAGATACATACGGACAGGATCTTCGATACTGATGCCGTCCGGAACGGAGAGATCGATATTCTCCACATCAACCTCGTCCTCATCCGTCAGGATGATCTCCTCCTCATCCACATCATCGTCGTCTTCCGTAATGCGCAGGACGTCGATCCCGTTCTGCTCCAGCATCTCTAAGATCTTATCAAACTGTTCTTCCTCCAATGACATGTCCGCAAAAAAGTCACTGATCTCCTGATACTCCAGAACATTCTTTTTTTTCTTGGCAATGGCGAGAATCTCTTTTAATTTTTCCTCAAATTTTGCCTTTGTGTTTTCGTCCATCACTTGGTCCATCCTTCCATAGTTGTTCTTTATTCTTGCCTTATTCAAAAGAAATATGCGTATTCTTCAGTTCCTCCAGCGCCTTTTTGCCGTCGATCATCTGTTTTAACGCACTCATGTCACTTCCGAGTCTGTCAGCGTAATACTGATAACTGTATGTCTTTACACTGACTAAGATATCATGGAACGCTTTTTCCCGTTCCTTTCTGTCCTCAAGGCTGATCAGCTTCGTGTTGAACAAAGCTGCCGCCTCGCGCTGTTCTTCCTCCTCGTCAAACAGGCTGATGATCGCCGCCGGATTTACCGTCCCTGTTTTGATCTCTTCAAACAGCTTCTGTGCCGCTTTCTGATACAGTTCCTCCGTGAAATCCGCCGGGGAGATATATTTCTCTATTCTTTGAT
>CAMGRE010000170.1 GCA_946061355.1 uncultured bacterium
TATGCAGGAAGATTTTCATTATTATGCGACGTATTGTGCAGCATACATTGCAGGGTACTCACATGAAGAAAGTTTGAAAGTTGCATATAGTGCACAGTTTGTTGACTGCTGCAGCGCTACTTTGCTAAAGAAGAACCATGCACCGCTGTCGGCAGCTACGACACAGCTTCAAAGTGAACTGATGGAAGCGCGAACGGACCTGATCGGCTTGCAGGACATTACGAGAATATGGGCTTCCTTTCACTTTCTGCCTTATGATTTGTATGCTCCCCTCAAAGCGTTTTCCGCTACATACCGATGTAAATACAGACTGATCTGCAAACCCAATGGGGATCTTGTTGTCAGAACGGTAAATCTTGCAAAGAACAGGGATTTGGAAAGTGTGGGGTTGGCGATGCATGTTCTGGCGGATACCTGGGCACATGCATATTTTGCGGGCATACCGTCCCAGGTGATCAATAATACGGACTTTGAGTTTTATGAAGTGATGAGCGAAGGCAAGGATCCTTTTTCTGAAAGGCATGTTACTTTTCAGCATAATCCCGTGGGTACGGATGATCCGGAAAAGGGGATCTATAGTAACAGCGTGAATGACGGCAGTGAAAATTCCGTTATGAATCTCGGACATGGGCGTGCGGGACATTTGCCGGATTACAGTTTTATCCGTTACAAATATCAGCCTGCCTGGGGAAATTATGATGTGGTTGATAAGAATAACCCCGAAGAGTATAAAAAGGCGTTTTGCCAGATGATATATGCAATGAAATATCTCCGGGGTGAAGTCGAAACATTCGAAAAAGCAGTTTATGATTTTGATGCCATCTCTCCATGGGAAGGTCGGATTGATGCGATACTCCGGAAACGTCAGCTGATCGCCTCCGGAGATTGGAAAGAATTTGGAGAAGAGTTATCCGGATGTGAAGTGATCCCTTTTGACATCCATAAGTATCAGGATGAGTATGGCAATGTTTCGCAGGAGTTCAAAGATGATACTTCTTTCGGAAGGTTTATCATTGCAGCGATGCGTCAGAAAAGCATGGTGACAAATGCTGTTTTTGAATCCGGAAATATGCTTGCGGGTTTTTCCGTCGATTATCGGAAAAATGGATTCAAAGGGATTAAGGATTTCAGGATAATGGCGCAAAACTATAAGAAATGAGAGATTGCAGATGAGTAAATTAGGCAGGATAAAGAATATCATAATCGGAATAGCGGTCATTGCCATGAGTGTTTTTATGCTTGTATTTCCTGACACGGGATATTATATGGCAACTTTAATACTTGGACTTGTTTTGCTGATCGATGGAATCAAACAGTTCCTTTATTTCTTCAGCATGGGGATCCATATGATCGGCGGGAAAACGATTCTTTATCGGGCGCTGATCACCATGGACCTGAGCTTTTTTATTTTATCGATCAGAGGAATCGGTCAGAGATATATGATGGTTTATTTCGTTATTTACTATTTATTTGCCGGCATCATTATTATTTTCAGAGCCTACGAATCACGTAAAGCAGAAGCCGGGTTCTGGAAGGGGAAGCTTGTGAACGGAATCATAAAAGTCGCTGTGGCAATCATGTGCATCATTTGTAATAATTCACCGGACGTTATGCTGTACCTGATGTGTTTTGGATTAATGATTTCAGCAGTGACGAGAATCGGGATAGCGTTAAAAAAGACGGCGATTATTTACATACAGTAAGTTTGAAATTTTACAGATCACTCTTTGAATGAGACGGACAGGAGGATTATGGAATGAAGGCAATAAGCAGGCGGTGTATGACGGGGATTCTGACAGCAGTCCTGATCCTTGCGGTCTGCGGATGCGGCGCCGGGGAAACAGCGGTTGAAGACAGCCTGAATGAGCAGACAATGGAAGAAACGCAGGCAGAAGAGATACAGCCGGCTGATCCGGCAGAGGATGAAATGCCTTTCCGTGTACAGTGGGCGGAGGATGTGGATTTCCAGGAGGACTGCGATACCTATGACATTTCCGTATCGGAACCAAAGTCCTATATCGTATTTACAACAGACAGCTATCTTGACAAATTTGCGATACTGGAGCTTACCCTGACGGATGTAAGCGAATCCGGTGATATGGAGTTTGAAGCCAGCCCGGCGCTTCCTCAGGTTTCCGGGCTGGTTGCGGACAGTCCTTTGGCGGTCGGACTGACCTTTGCGGGAGATATTCCCTGCTATGGATTTCAATATGAGGATGAAAACGGGGAGCTTTGCTGTTTTGTCATGGAGATAAGCGGGGAAGACGGATCCATCCTGATACGGGAGGCAGACCGGGAAAACGATAAATTTGTTTTGAAGGGCGGAACAGAACCGTGTCAGAGAACTGCACCGGCTGCGGGAGCGGGAGATGACGCGGGATATTTTGTGATCGAGTGCCCTGACTGGGAGGCAATATATGTGGCAGACGGTATTTTTGACACATTGACAGCTTCGCCGGTCAAACTTACGGAGATATCAAAGGATACGTCGGACTGCCTCTTTGCCGAGGACTGGTCTGCAGAAACCGGAATCCCGCTTCCGGGTGATCTGTACGGAGAGGGATATTGCGATGATGCTTACTATTATTATGCGGATAATTCCGCGGAGCAGGGGCGGCTTGCAGTGGAAGTCTCTGAGATGGGAACCTATAATTTTGTGGGTACTTATGATTTTTCGAACTATCTGAATACCCCTACGCCGGGAAATGATTATACGACACTGGAGATTCCCTATGCACAGATTTATGACGGGGTGCTCTACGCTGAGATCGCACACAGGACCTATTCGGAGGATCAGCCATACACCGGATTTATTGTGGCAGTCGAGGTCGAGACCGGAAAACTTTTGTGGAGAAGTGAGATGCTCGTTGCCAACGGCAGAAATTTTGTGGTTGGCGAGGATAGTATCATCTGTGGTTACGGTTTTACTGCCGAAGATGATTATTTGTATATTTTAAGCCGCTACAGCGGAGCGGTGCTGGAAAAGCGGAAACTGAAGACCGGACCGGATTACTTTATCCCGGTGGATGATTCGCTCTATGTGCTGACCTATGATACGGCGTACCAATATCAGATCGGGTGAGAATTGATGGAAAATAACGTTGGTCTGGACGAAATTTGAGAATTACGTATTGCTTGATTTTTTTCGGTTCATTGCATACAATATTAAGAAACGAAGGTTGATTACATAGAGGTGATTTTATGTGTGATGTAAAAAAGTACAACGAAATATATAAAGATATTACATCTTTGCAGCCGGAAGATACATTGCAATTAGTACTGGAAGCCGAAACGGAGGAAGAAAAGACTTTTTATGAGATGATAGGGGATTTCCTTCTTCAGGTAAAGCAGAAGCGGGTAGTTGAAAGGAATTTGTTTTAGTGAAGAAATATGTAGTGATTGCCGGGGTGAATGGTGCCGGAAAATCCACATTATATCAGATTAATGATAATCTCAAAAATATGCCGCGGATCAATGTAGATGAAATAGTGAGAGACTTTGGCGATTGGAGAAATGCGTGGGATGTTTTTGAGGCAGGAAAAATAGCTGTTGAGAAAATTTCACAGTATATGAATGAAGGGGTATCCTTTAATCAAGAAACTACGCTTTGCGGTAAGTCCATTATAAAGAACATTTTAAAGGCAAAGAAACTGGGGTACTTTGTTGAGTTGCATTATGTCAGTGTTGATTCTGTACAGATTGCAAAAGACAGAGTTAAACATAGAGTAGAAAACGGTGGTCACGGGATACCGGAAAAAGATATTGAAAAACGTTATGTCGAGACTTTTCAACAGCTTAACTGTATTTTAAAAGAATGCAATCTGATAGCGTTTTATGATAATACGGAAAATTTCAGGCGATTTGCGATTTGCAAAAATGGAGAGTTGATCAGGGTGTCTCATAATGTTCCGGAGTGGTTTTCGAAAGTTGAAATTTAGGTATATTTTGTTCGAATTTTGTAATCACTACTTTCCCTCTTGCCTTTTCCCTTTATAAGATGTATACTCACAACAGACAGGTGATACAATGTTATCGCTTCACAACAGAATAGCAATCTTCAGGGTCGGGTGTAAGTCCCAACCGGTGGTACAGCCCACGAGCCGCAAGGCATGATTCGGTGAAACTCCGAAGCCGACAGTACAGTCTGGATGAAAGAAGAGAGAAGCATTTGCCATGCATATGATTTGATTCGGCTCTGAAATCGTTATGATTTCAGAGCCTTTTTCATTCCCGCAGGAAATACCATGTTGTATCAAAGCGTGGAAGGTTCCTGAGAGAGGAGAATGAGCGGAATGCAAAAAACGTGACGGATACCCTGAGGACGGGGTGTCCGTTTTTTATGTGGTGCGCCGGCAGCGCAGAGAGGAAGGATGCAGGGAAGACATTCTGTATATGCTTTGGAAAACAGGAGGCAGATCATGACGGAGGATGAATTTTATATGGAGCGCGCGCTCGTACTTGCGGCGAAGGGAACAGGTAGGGTCAATCCCAATCCGCTCGTCGGCGCAGTCATTGTAAAGGACGGATCTATCATCGGGGAAGGATATCACATGCAGTATGGCGGGCTGCATGCAGAGCGCAATGCCCTGGCAAGTTGCTTGGAGTCTGCAAAGGGAGCGGTGATGTATGTGACGTTGGAGCCTTGTTGTCATTACGGGAAGACGCCGCCGTGTACGGAGGCATTGATCGAACATGGTATCAGCAGAGTTGTGGTCGGTATGAGAGATCCGAATCCTTTGGTGGCGGGAAAAGGCATCAAGATTCTAAAGGACGCGGGAATCAGTGTGACGGAAGGCATTCTGGAACAAAAGTGCCGGG
>CAMGRE010000171.1 GCA_946061355.1 uncultured bacterium
TCAGGAGGTTTTAACAGAATGGAAGCATATAAAAAAGAATTTATCGAGTTTATGGTGGATTGTAATGTGTTGAAGTTTGGTGATTTCGTGACAAAAAGCGGACGTAAGACGCCGTTTTTTGTGAATACGGGATTCTACCGGACGGGCGGACAGCTGAGGCGTCTGGGAGAGTATTACGCCAAAGCGATTCATGACAGGTTCGGGCTGGACTTTGATGTGCTCTTCGGACCGGCGTACAAGGGAATCCCGCTGACGGTTGCGGCGACCATGGCGATCAGCAGCCTGTATGATACAGATATCAGATACTGCTCCAACCGTAAGGAGGTAAAGGATCACGGTGACAAGGGGATCCTGCTCGGCAGTCCGATTGAGGATGGCGACAAAGTATTGATTATCGAAGATGTGACGACTGCGGGAACCTCGATCGGTGAGACACTTCCTATTATCAAAGCGCAGGGGAATGTGGACGTGTGTGGCCTTGTGGTCAGCGTTGACCGGATGGAGCGCGGACAGGGAGAGAAGAGCGCCCTGCAGGAGATTCAGGAGATGTATGGCTTTCAGACAACGGCGATCGTGACAATGGCTGAAGTGGTAGAGCATTTGTATAACAGGGAATATCGTGGTAAAATCTATATTGATGATGAGATGAAAGCAAGAATCGATGCTTATTACGAGCAGTATGGTGCAAAATAAATACGTCTGACCGATGGAAAGAAGGAGAGAAAGAGATGGAAGAAAAAGCATATAAGGTGATGAGTCAGAATGGTGCGCTTAACATTACACTTGGTGTGATCGCGCTGGTGGCAGGGATTGCGGGAGGTGTGCTTCTGATTGTCGGCGGAGCGAGACTTCTTGCAGCAAAATCAAAAATGTTATTTTAGGAGTGCGTTATGATTCGTAAAGGGAATTATATCTTTACCAATAAGGATCATCCGCAGAAAGGGATCATGTCAACGATATTGGGGGTCATTTCTTTGGCCTCCATTTTTCTGACGCTGTATTTCACGGTGCGGTGTCACGGACAGGCGCCTCTGCGTTACGGCTTTTCGGCATTGATGGCGCTGCTCTTTTCCATAGTGGGGCTGGTGCTCGGCATTCTCTCCAGAATGGAGCCGGATAAATTTTATTTTTTTTCCTATCTGGGTATGATAATGAATGTGCTGGTTCTGATCGGAATTGGCTTTATTTTGTTTGCGGGAGTGTATGGAATATGACAGAGAGACTGAATGAGGATATGACGCAGGAATTTGTGGAAGAGCGTTTTAGACTGGCGGGAGAACGTGTGGATCAGATTGCCGTGGAACATGTGGAAACGCCTTATGATGCATATTTTCAGACGACAGCAGCCTATCTTTTGAAACTCTGCAAATTGTGGGAGACCTGCCAACGGGACAGCCTCAGGGGACTTTCCCTCGAGAAGCTTCGGGAGATCAATGCGTCGTTGTACCGCGATCTGCTTCCGGAGAATTACGGAACCTGTTATGGCAATCCGGAGTATGCTGCCATGTGTTTCGGTCAGGATATGGGAAGACTGCTTTCTTTCCTCTATGCGGAGATCCACAGTCAGGTGGAATCGCTGTTTGAGCAGGATAAGGAAGAACTGGTGCTCCGGATGGAATTGTTCCTAGAGATCTATCAGGTGTTTGCCTGTGCCGCTGAGGAGGGAGCAGAGCCGGACCCTGAACAGATCAGGCAGATCGTGTACTGGTTTGTCAGTGATTACTCCGGGACGGAGGCGGAGAAGAGAGTGCGCAGTCAGCTTGATCCTGCAGAAGACTTTGCGCTCCGGATCGTGATGGGATCGGAACTTAGTGACAGCAGATATCTGTATTATTACGGGGAATATGTGACGGAAAATGAGGAGAAGCTTGCCGCTTATCTGAATGCACTGCCGGAGGAAATGATCGGAAAAATGGCCGACACCTTCACGGAAGGCTACCGCATTGGCTTTCTCACCGGCGGAAAAGATATTACCAAAAAGAAAACAGTCAACATAAGATATGAGCTCGGCTTTGAGCGGATTATCCGCCGGGCTGTTCTGAATTTCCGGAAGATGGGGTTGGAACCGGTGATCTATCGGGCGTCGCTCAGCGTGTTCCACAGAAGGGGAACAAACCGCATCGGCTATTACGGTGCGGAGCCGAACAGACAGTTCCTGTATGATCATAAAGAAGATCAGGCGTTGTTCCTCGACAAAAAGTATGTGTCAAGGAAGCTGGAAGAACTCCGCAGATCGTATGAGTCGGTTAAGAAGCTGGCGTATGTGCACGGTGGTCCCGCCTGTATGGAATCTTTCGGGGAGGAGCCTTTTGCACCGCAGTCAAAAGCGGCTGCGTGTCATTACACAAAAGAACAGCAGCAGCTTTCCGTTGAGTATGCATCGGCCTCCGGGCAGATTGTCAATGAATATATCAAGGGCGAAGAGCGAAGCTTTACCATCATCGCGTTTCCGACGCCAAAGATCGGGGAACGTTTTGAGGAGATCTTTGATGCGGTGATTGAGATCAATACCTTGGATTATACGCTGTATCAGACGATCCAGCAGCGGATCATCGATACACTTGATCAGGCGGAATATGTGAGGGTCAGAGGATGCGGGAAGAACAGGACAGACCTGAAGGTCGCGCTTCATCCGCTTACGGATCCGGAAAAAGAAACAAAATTTGAGAACTGTGTCGCGGATGTGAATATTCCGGTGGGAGAAGTGTTTACTTCGCCGAAGCTGGAAGGAACGGAAGGAACGCTCCATGTGACAAAAGTGTTCTTAAACGGACTGGAGTACAGGGATCTGAGTCTTGTCTTTGAGAATGGCATGGTTACGGATTACACCTGCGGTAATTTTGAGGACAGGTCAGAAGCGCGGAAGTATGTAAAGGACAATGTCCTGTTCCATCATGAGACGCTTCCGATGGGAGAGTTTGCGATCGGGACCAATACCACGGCATATGTTGCGGGCATTCTGTATCAGATACAGGATAAGCTCCCGATCCTGATTGCGGAGAAAACGGGGCCGCATTTTGCAGTCGGTGATACGTGCTATTCCCACAGTGAGGATCTGAAGGTGTATAACAGAGACGGAAAGGAGATCATTGCCAGAGACAACAGCTGTTCCCTGCTTCGTAAGACCGAACCGTCGAAGGCGTATTTCAACTGTCATACAGATATTACCATTCCCTATGATGAGCTGGGCGAGCTTACAGCGGTTGCGGCGGACGGACGGGAATTCCCTGTGATCAGAGCGGGGAGATTTGTGCTTGCAGGCTGTGAGGAGCTGAATCGTCCGTTTGAAAAACTTGGAGAAAGACTTGACGGTGTTTTTTCGTCATAATACAATAGAAGAAATGAGCAAAGGAGAGAAAACAATGGCTTTGGTAGGTATTGTGATGGGCAGCGATTCCGATATGCCTGTGATGGCAAAGGCTGCAGAGATTTTAGATAAACTGGGCGTTTCTTATGAGATGAGGATCATTTCCGCTCACAGAGAGCCGGACGTGTTCTTTGAGTATGCAAAGACGGCGGAGGAGAAAGGGTTTAAGGTCATTATCGCGGGAGCGGGCATGGCAGCGCATCTTCCGGGTATGTGCGCAGCAATCTTCCCGATGCCGGTCATTGGTATTCCGATGCACACAACGTCTCTGGGCGGCAGGGATTCCCTGTATTCCATCGTACAGATGCCATCCGGTATTCCGGTGGCAACCGTTGCGATTAACGGCGGAGCCAATGCAGGTATTCTGGCAGCAAAGATTCTTGCAACTTCCGATCCGGATCTTTTGCAGAAGTTGAAGGACTATTCGGCGGAACTGAAAGCAGCGGTTGAGAAAAAGGATGCGCATCTTCAGGAAGCAGGATACAAAAACTATTAAGCGGACAGCGTTGAACACTATTGGTTAACATAACACAACATGAGGAGAAGAGAAAAAATGGATTACAAAAAGGCAGGCGTTGATATTGAGGCCGGGTATCGTTCCGTAGAGCTGATGAAACAGCATGTAAAAGAGACGATGCGCCCGGAAGTATTAGGCGGGCTCGGCGGCTTCTCGGGCGCATTTTCCCTGGAAGCGGTCAAGAAGATGGAGAAACCTGTTCTCCTGTCGGGAACGGACGGAGTGGGAACCAAGATCAAGCTGGCATTCCTGATGGACAGGCATGATACGGTCGGAATCGACTGTGTGGCAATGTGTATCAACGATGTGGTATGTGCGGGCGGAGAACCGCTGTTTTTCCTTGATTACATAGCCTGTGGCAAGAATTATCCGGAGAAGATCGCGGCGATCGTAAAAGGCGTGGCGGAAGGCTGCAAGCAGGCAGGTGCGGCGCTGATCGGCGGTGAGACGGCGGAACATCCGGGGCTTATGCCGGAGGACGAGTATGATCTTGCCGGTTTTGCGGTTGGTGTGGCTGATGAGAAGGATCTGATCACAGGTGACAATATCAAGGATGGGGATGTGCTTGTTGGAATCGCTTCATCCGGAGTTCATTCCAATGGTTTTTCCCTTGTGCGCAAGGTGTTTGAGATGACGAAGGAGAGCCTTGATACCTATTATGATGAGTTGGGGACGACGCTCGGGGAAGCGCTTTTAGCTCCGACCAAAATTTATGTGAAAGCATTGAAATCAATCAAGGATGCGGGCGTTACGGTCAAGGGCTGCAGCCATATTACCGGTGGCGGATTCTATGAGAATATTCCCCGCATGCTTCCGGAAGGAGCTCATGCGATGGTAAAGAAAGACAGCTATGAGGTTCCGGCGATCTTCAAGCTTCTGCAGAAAAAGGGA
>CAMGRE010000172.1 GCA_946061355.1 uncultured bacterium
GGGTGCACATGCTGTATCAGTGCGGGGGGCGGGGGCAGTGATCGGGGCGTGCCGATGGAGCGGCTCCTGAAGGAAGCGTCGGAGCTGGCGGAGAGCGGTGTGAAGGAATTGATCCGGGTGGCGCAGGAGACGACACTGTATGGTGTGGATCTGTACGGGAAGAAGTCTCTGCCTGAACTATTGCACAGGCTCTGTGAGATACCGGGATTTGAGTGGATCCGGATCCTCTACTGTTATCCGGAAGAGATCACGGATGAACTGATCCAGACAATTAAGTCCGAGGATAAGGTCTGCAATTATCTGGACATCCCCATCCAGCATGGAAGTGATGATGTGCTGAAGCGTATGGGACGCAGGACAAGTCAGCGGGAACTTAGAGATATGATCGCAAAGCTCAGGAGTGAGATTCCGGACATCTGTCTTAGGACAACTCTGATCACGGGATTCCCAGGTGAGACGGAAGAGGATTACGAAGAACTGTACCGCTTTGTGAACGAGATGGAGTTTGACCGCCTCGGGGTATTTACGTATTCGCAGGAGGAGGACACTCCGGCGGCTGCGATGGAGGATCAGATTCCGGAGGAAGTGAAAGAACAAAGGCGCAGTGAATTGATGGAACTGCAGCAGGCGATCGCCTTTGAGAAGGCAGAGCGCGCTGTGGGCAGGACAATGACAGTCATGATCGAGGGACGCATCGTGGAGGATGGCGTCTGCATTGCAAGATCTTATATGGATGCACCGAATGTGGACGGTTATGTGTTCATCGATACGGACAGGGATCTGATGAGCGGAACTTTTGTCAAGGTTAAGATAACCGGTTCCAACGAATATGATTTGATAGGAGAGATGTGTGATGAATCTGCCGAATAAACTGACGGTACTGAGAGTGGTTTTGATTCCTTTTTTTGTGGTCTTTATGCTTGTGGATATACTCGGAGCGTATGATAAGTGGATCGCGCTTGCCATCTTTATCGTGGCGAGCCTGACAGATCTGCTGGACGGAAAGATTGCGAGGAAATATAACCTTGTGACGAATTTCGGCAAGTTTATGGATCCTCTGGCGGATAAGATGCTGGTGTGTTCCGCATTGATCTGTCTGACGGCGCTTGATAAGCTGCCGGCGTGGATCACGATCGTGATCATCTGTCGTGATTTTGTGATCAGCGGTTTTCGTCTGGTCGCTGCGGATAACGGTGTGGTGATCGCTGCCAGCTACTGGGGCAAATATAAGACAACCTTTCAGATGATCATGGTGTGTCTGCTGATCGCGGATCTTACGCCGCTTACACTTGTCACAATGATCGTGACATGGATCGCGGTTATACTGACAATTGTGTCATTGGTAGATTATCTTGTTAAGAACAGAAGTGTTTTGATGGAGGATAAGAAATAACATGACAGTCGAATTGATTTCGGTCGGGACGGAGATATTGCTCGGCAATATCGTGAATACCAATGCGGCATTCCTCGCGGAGCAGTGTGCGGGACTGGGACTGTCCTGCTATTATCAGACTGTGGTCGGAGATAACGCAGAGAGACTGGAGCAGACGATACGGACAGCGCTTGACCGTTCGGATATTGTGATTCTCTCGGGAGGACTCGGACCCACGCAGGATGATCTGACGAAAGAGACCGCGGCAAAGGTTATGGGAAAGAAGCTTTTGATGGACGAGCACTCCAAACAGTGCATTCAGGACTATTTCACCAGACGTAAGATTGAACTGACGGACAATAACTGGAAGCAGGCGATGGTGCCGGAGGGCGCGATCGTGATCGAGAATCACAATGGGACTGCACCGGGGATCATCATGGAGGAGAACGGCAAGAGAGTGATCCTGCTGCCCGGTCCTCCGAATGAGCTGGTGCCGATGTTCAAGGAGTCCGTTTATCCGTATCTGAATGACATCCAACCCGGAATCATCTATTCCCAGACAGTGAAGATCTGCGGCATCGGTGAGAGCAAGGCGGAGACGATGGTGGCGGATCTGATCGAGGGGCAGGATAATCCTACGATTGCGCCGTATGCCAAGACAGGCGAGGTTCATCTGCGCGTCACTGCGAGGGCGGAGGATGAAAAGGAAGCCAAGAAGTTGGTCAAGCCTATGGTGAAGGAATTAAAGAACAGATTCGGCTCTTATATTTATACGACCAAGGAAGATGTGACACTGGAGCAGGCGGTGGTGGATCTGCTGCTCGCCAATCATCTGACAGTTGCAACAGCAGAGTCCTGTACGGGCGGCCTGTTGGCAGCGAAGTTGATCAATGTGCCCGGTGTATCGGAAGTATTCAAGACAGGGCACATCACATATTCCAATAAGGCAAAACGGAAGTTCCTCGGTGTGAAAAAGATGACACTCGATAAATACGGTGCAGTCAGCGAGGATGCGGCAAGGGAGATGGCGAAGGGAACAGCTCTCGTCACAAAGGCGGATGTCGCGGTGTCTGTGACCGGAATCGCGGGACCGGACGGCGGCACGAAGGACAAGCCGGTAGGGCTTGTGTATATCGGCTGCAGTGTGTGCGGCAAGGTGACGGTGAAGGAGTTCTGCTTCCAGGGGAATCGGAGCAAGATCCGGGAGAGCAGTGTGATTGCGGCGCTTTCTCTGATGCGCCAGTGTATTTTGGAATATTACAGTAAGGTTACGTTCGGATAAAAGGCTTATGTTACGCGGCCTGTGGAAAGAGGAGTGCAGATGAACGATCAGACAACAGAAAACAATTATTCGTTTTGCCCGAAATGCGGTGCATTGATGCGAAACGGCGTGTGCCCATCCTGTGCAAACAAACATGACGGCGGTGTGTATTCAGCGGGAAATATACAGAAAAATGCTTCCAATATGCCGAATATGCCGCGGGTGCAGAGTAATGATCAGAATCCCTATCTGATGCCGGATGGTCATGTGGGAAAGAAAAAGAAAGGAAAAGCCGGCCTCGTGGTCGGAATTGTTGCGGCAGTGATTTTTCTGATCGCCATGGTGATCGGATGCTTTTTCTACGGCAGACTGATCGGAAGCCTTGGCGAAGAACTTGACGACGGAGATTTCCTTCAGGGCTGGGATTCCATAGGGGGCGACCGGTTTGGGGATGACTATGGCAGTGCGGATGAGGATAACGAGTATGATGACGAGGAGTATGTGCCATCGCCGGATGACGAATATTACTATGGCCCCTGCAATGCCATCAATGAGGATGTATCTTACAAGATCGTGCCGAAGACATATGACAAGTCCGAGGCGGATTCGGATGTGATCATACAAGTCAATTATTATCTGCTGGAGGGAGGTTCCATCCCGAATGTGGATAAGCTTAACGAGGCGATCGAGAAGGTCAGCCTGTATTATGCGGAGGATTTCCTGAGTAGCACCGGCGTTGCAGAGTATGGCGAGAGTTATTTTGCATGGGTGGACTCCTATGTCACTTACAATGATGAAGATATGATCAGCATTGTTCTGGATGAAAATATTTATCTGGACGGTGATAGCCTGGTTGATCTGTATTGCATCAATATTGACCTGAAGAACGGGCTTGTTCTTGACAATACGAGTATGGTCAATCTCGACGAATCGTTTGCCGCCGAGCTTCGCAGGAGAAGCGATGAGCAGAACGGACATATCGATTATCTGGATCAGCTGTCCGACAAAGAACTGCTTGAGAAGCTCAGGGACAAAAATGCGATCATTTCGTTCTTTACTCCGCTCGGTATGGAGATCGGGATCAATTACAATGAGGGGCAGTATGGCGGATGGTTCACTGCTACCTACAAGGATTACGAGGAGTATAAAGACAAATTCTGAAATTTCTGTCTGCCGCACAGGGAGTCAGCGCCCTGTGCAGGCAGTCTTGTTCTTCTTTCCGAAATCAATCATAAAAAGTAAATACTGAAAAAACAATTGACAAAATCGAACAGATGTTTTATTCTATATAAGAACAAACGTTCTGTATAGAGTGGAGTTTTATAGAAGGAGAATAAAAGAATGGAAAGAGAAGATAAATTAAAAGCATTGGATGCGGCGATCGGCCAGATAGAGAAGCAGTTTGGAAAGGGTGCTGTCATGAAGCTCGGCGACCCTTCCGCCCAGATGGATGTGGAAACGATCCCCACCGGTTCCCTGAGTCTTGACATTGCGCTTGGGCTCGGCGGTATTCCCAAGGGAAGGATCGTGGAGATCTACGGACCGGAGTCCAGTGGTAAGACGACGGTAACCCTTCATATGATCGCAGAGGTTCAGAAGCAGGGAGGCATTGCGGGATTCATCGATGCGGAGCATGCGCTCGATCCCGTTTATGCTAAGAATATCGGTGTGGATATCGACAATCTGTACATATCCCAGCCGGATAACGGCGAGCAGGCACTGGAGATCACGGAGACGATGGTTCGTTCCGGAGCAATCGACATTGTTGTGGTCGATTCCGTTGCGGCGCTCGTTCCCAAGGCTGAGATTGACGGAGATATGGGTGACAGTCATGTGGGACTTCAGGCACGCCTTATGTCGCAGGCTCTGAGAAAACTCACGGCTGTGATCAGCAAATCAAACTGTACCGTGATCTTTATCAATCAGCTCAGGGAGAAAGTCGGCGTGATGTTCGGCAATCCGGAAACCACGACAGGCGGTCGTGCTTTGAAGTTCTATTCTTCCGTGCGTATGGATGTCAGACGGATCGAAACACTCAAGCAGAGCGGGGAGGCGATCGGCAACCGCACCAGAGTCAAGGTGGTGAAGAATAAGATCGCGCCGCCCTTCAAGGAAGCGGAGTTTGATATCATGTTCGGA
>CAMGRE010000173.1 GCA_946061355.1 uncultured bacterium
GAGCGCGGCTCAGAAGCGGGACCTGTATCTGTGGAACACTACGGGTGCGATAAAGGGGTATTATCTCTATGCAAAAGAGGACGAGCATGAGGAAATCCAGGAGGCGATGTTGTCGCCGGAGTTTCCCGATCAGAGTGTCCTAACCGTATCGAAGGAGAGAAAGCCGATCATTATGGCGCGCATTGCGAATGTGAGAGCAATGTTGTCAATGATCCGCATGAGTGAAGATAAGGAAAAGAAACTCATTATCCGGGTGTACGATCCGATGATCGAGGCGAATAACGGAACATTCCTGTGGACGGTGAGCCGTGAGAAAAGCGAAGTGGTTGACATAACAGAAAAAACCTGCAAAAGGGTTGACATAACACAAGAAACCAAAGAAATCCAGCAGATAGAGGTTGACATAACGCTTCTTCTCGACATGCTGTTCGGCAGGGCGGAACTGCAGGAAGACCTTGCGGGGATTAGGCCTTTGACGGAGATCTGTATCAACGAGATCGTGTGAGGGTTACTATTGACAAAATTGTTTTTTTTGCATATTCTGAAGTAGTGGAATCATGAGAAAGGCAGAGAACGAAGAGAGTACCTTTTCGGAAGCAGACAGAGAATGACCGTCATCGGCTGGAAGCGGTCTGTGTCAAAGATGAGGGAAGTGCCTTCGGGAGCTGACGGGGCGAAGGAAATGTGTTGAGTGCATGGAAGAGTAGTCCGGTACGTCAGGCGCATGTTACGCGCTCAGAGTGGAAAGTATGTCGCAGAGCTGCAAAATTGCTGACAGGCAGAATGGTTGAAGTCAGCAGGAGCGGGCTGTCATATTTTCAATAAGAGTGGAACCGCGGATAGAATTCGTCTCTTGTTTTGGAATCGCAAGATTTTGGAACAGGAGATTTTTTATTTCGAAGGAAATTCCGGCGGAGAGTTTGCAAAAACACAGCGAAATGTCAAGGAGGCGTCAGAAATGGGCTTTATCAAAGGGATTCGAGATGAGATCCGCCTGATCAGGGAGCGTGACCCGGCGATTCATTCATCCCTGGAGGTATTCTTATATCCAAGCTTTAAGGTGATGCTGCATTACAGGCTTGCACACAAATTGTATCTGAAGGGACATTATTTCCTCGCGAGATGGGTGTCCCAGCGCGGTGCGAGGAAGACGGGGATCGAGATCCATCCCGGCGCGCAGATCGGGGAAGGGTTTTTCATTGATCACGGCAACGGCGTCATCATCGGCGAGACGACAGTGATCGGCAATAACGTCACATTGTATCAGGGCGTGACGCTCGGAGGTACCGGTAAGGAGCACGGCAAGCGCCATCCGACCATTGAGGACAACGTGATGATCAGTGCGGGAGCCAAGGTCTTAGGGTCCTTTACCATCGGAGAGAATTCCAAGATCGGAGCGGGAAGCGTGGTACTCAATCCTGTACCGCCGAATTCAACGGTGGTCGGTGTGCCGGGGCGTGTGGTGAAGCGCAATAATACAGCGCTGCCGCGCGAGGAGATGAATCAGGTCGATCTGCCGGATCCGGTGAAAGAGGATATTGCCGGGCTGCAGTCGGCAAACAGTGTTCTGACCAACAGGTTGCTTACACTGGAAGAAGAGATGAGAGAATTAAAAAAAGAGCTGAAGAAGGAGCAGGAGAAAAACCATGAAAATTTATAATACCTTATCCAAACGCAAGGAAGAGTTTGTGCCCTTAGAGCCGGGCAAAGTCAAAATGTATGTGTGTGGTCCGACCGTGTACAATCTGATCCATATCGGCAATGCGCGCCCGATGATCGTATTTGACACGGTGCGCCGTTACATGGAATATAAGGGCTACGAAGTAAACTATGTGTCCAACTTTACCGATGTGGACGACAAGATCATCAAAAAGGCGAACGAGGAGGGCGTTGAGGCTTCCGTGATCTCCAAACGTTTTATTGAGGAGTGCAAGAAGGATATGGCGGCGATGAATGTGCGCCCTGCCACGAAGCATCCGCTTGCGACGGAGGAGATCGCCGGAATGTTAGAGATGATTCAGACGCTGCTTGACAAAAATCATGCCTATGTGGCGGAGGACGGAACCGTTTATTTCCGTACCCGCAGCTTCAAGGAATACGGCAAGCTGTCCCACAAGAATCTGGATGACCTGCAGGGGGGCAATCGTGCACTGCTCGTATCCGGTGAGGATCAGAAGGAAGATCCGCTCGATTTTGTGCTCTGGAAGCCCAAGAAAGAGGGCGAGCCTTACTGGGACAGCGCATGGTGCAAGGGACGTCCGGGCTGGCATATCGAGTGCTCCGTGATGAGCAAAAAATATCTGGGCGATGAGATCGACATCCATGCGGGCGGCGAGGATCTGGTGTTCCCTCATCATGAGAATGAGATCGCACAGTCCGAGGCGGCAAACGGCAAACCTTTTGCAAAATACTGGATGCACAATGCATTCTTAAATATCGATAACAAAAAGATGTCCAAATCCCTGGGCAACTTCTTTACAGTGAGGGATATTGCGGAGAAATATGATCTGCAGGTGCTCCGTTTCTTCATGCTGTCCGCGCATTACAGAAGCCAGCTCAACTTCAGCGCGGAGCTGATGGAGGCAGCAAAGAACGGTCTTGAGAGGATTGTCACCAGTGTGAAGAATCTGAAATATCTCCTTGAGAATGCACAGCAGGAGACGCTCACACCGGAGGAGGAAGCGCTGTTAAAAGAAGCGGACGGACTGCGTGAAAAGTATGAGGCGGCAATGGAGGATGACTTCAATACAGCCGATGCGATCTCCGCTGTCTTTGAACTGGTGAAACTTGCGAATACAAACGCGGGCGCTGACAGCTCCAAAGCGTTTCTCGAGACACTGCTTGAGGAGATCAGAACGCTCACCGATATCCTCGGACTGATCGTCGATAAAGAGGAAGAAATTCTGGATGCTGACATCGAGGCGCTGATCGCTGACAGGCAGGCGGCAAGAAAGGCAAAGGATTTTGCGAAGGCGGACGCGATCCGCGACGAGCTTCTGGCAAAGGGCATCATCCTGGAAGACACCAGAGAAGGAGTAAAATGGAAAAGAGCGTAAGTGACTTTGCCCGGATCAAAGAAGCATTCGGGTGTGCGGAGGTGGATGTGCGCAGTTTTTCCCCTCTGACACTCGCTTATATCGGAGACTGTGTCTATGATCTGGTCATCAGGACGGTTGTGGTCGAGCGCGGCAACAGGGCGGCAAACCTGCTACACAGGGCGACGGTGAAATATGTCAAAGCCCCGGCGCAGGCATCAGTGATCGAGGCGCTTTGGGACGATCTGACAGAGGAAGAACAGGCGGTATATAAGCGCGGGCGCAATGCGAAATCCCACACGGCGGCGAAGAATGCTTCCATCGAGGATTATCGCAAGGCGACGGGGCTGGAAGCGCTTGTGGGGTATCTGTACCTGACAGACCGGCTTGACCGTGTGCTGGAACTGACGAAGCTTGGACTGGAAAAGGCGGGGTATTCTATTTGACGGATATGGCGGCGAAGCTGCAAAACGGATGGCGCATAGCAGCATAGCAGATTGGAATGACAGTGCTGCGGAATTTATGAGGAAAGTTTGGAAGCAGGCTTCCAAATCTACCATGATGGCGTGAGAAGCACGCCGGGAAAGAGGAAAAAAGAATGGTGGAAGAATTTACAATAGAGGGGCGCAATGCCGTACTGGAAGCGTTCCGGTCGGGGAAGCCCATAGACAGGATCTACATTCAGGACGGCTGTCAGGACGGTCCCATTATGAGTATCAAACGCGAAGCCAAAAAGCATGACACGCTGGTCAAGTACGTGGCAAAGGAACGGCTTGATCAGATGTCGGAGACAGGGAAGCATCAGGGAGTCATTGCCTGTGCGGCGGCTTACGAGTACGCGCAGGTGGAGGAC
This sequence comes from uncultured bacterium, assembly GCA_946061355.1. Lineage (GTDB taxonomy): Bacteria > Bacillota > Clostridia > Lachnospirales > Lachnospiraceae > VSOB01. The sequence continues at coordinate 3,889 of CAMGRE010000173.1, forward strand.
ATGCTGGCTCTGGCAGAAGAGAAGGGCGAGCCGCCTTTCTTGTTCCTGCTTGACAATATCGAGGATCCCCACAATCTGGGGGCGATTATCCGTACCGCGAATCTGACGGGAGCCCACGGCGTGATTATCCCCAAGAACAGGGCTGTCGGGCTGACTGCCACGGTGGCGCGCACCTCGGCGGGAGCGCTGAACTATACGCCGGTGGCGAAGGTCACGAATCTGGGCAAGGCGATTGAGGATCTCAAGAAAAAGGGACTGTGGTTTGTCTGTGCGGATATGGGCGGCACCACGATGTACGATCTGGATCTGAAAGGGCCGATCGGCCTCGTGATCGGCAACGAGGGCGAGGGCGTGGGGCGTCTGGTTAAGGAAAAGTGCGATTTCGTCGCGTCGATTCCGATGAAGGGTGATATCGATTCCCTTAACGCTTCGGTGGCAGCAGGCGTTCTGGCGTATGAGATTGTCCGGCAGAGACTGCAATAGTGTGAAAGGTTGACATAACATGGAACAATCGTATTCCGAACTCAGTGATGAGGAATTGATTGAGCGTCTGCGGGACGGCGAGAAACCCATCACGGAATATATTATGAATAAGTACAAAAATCTTGTCCGCAGCAAGGCGAAATCGATGTACATTCTGGGAGCGGACAGTGAGGATCTGATCCAGGAGGGAATGATCGGTCTGTTCAAGGCGCTCAGAGATTACGATGCGGGCAGAGATGCCAGCTTCTTAACGTTTGCGGAGCTCTGCATTTCCAGGCAGATGTACACGGCGGTTCAGGCATCGAGGCGCAAGAAGCATATTCCGCTGAACACATATGTCTCTCTTTACAGTGACGCTGCGGAGCGCGGAGAGGGAGAT
>CAMGRE010000174.1 GCA_946061355.1 uncultured bacterium
CAGTCCGGGCCCGATCTTCTGCAGCGGCTTGAAAAAATCCACATTCTGCACCAGGTTTGTCAGCGGCTCATCAATGACCAGCTTGATCACGACAATCAGAAGGATCTCGGGCACGGAATACACGATATCCACCAGACGCATCATGGCAGTGTCCACCTTACCGCCGATCAGTCCGGAAATCGCTCCGTATATGGATCCGATGATCAGCACGATCACAGCGGACACGATACCGACCGCAAGTGAAATTCTCGTGCCGATCATACACCTCACCAGAATATCCCTGCCCAGTCTGTCCGTTCCGAACGGATGCTTCATACAGGGCCACATACTCTCATCCCCTTTGATCTGCTGGTCATAGGTATAGGGGGACAGCATGGGACCGATCAGTGCAAAAACGGCAATGATCACAATGACACACAGAGCCGCCATGGCAATCTTGTTGTCTAACAGTCTGTGCCATGCAGATTTCCAGAAGCCCATTTCCTTTGTCTCGTTTCTGCTCTCCTCAAAATAATCCTTCGGGAGCGGTGCAAAATCCGCCGGATCTATTTTTAACTGCATACTTAAAATCTGTTTCTCCATTTCCTTTTCCTGCTCTCCTTCGCCGCAAACTAATCCAGCTTGATCCTCGGATCAACGATCTGATACAGAATGTCGCAGACAAGATTCATCACAATAATCAGTGTCGCATAGAAGATCGTCGTCCCCATGATCAGCGTATAATCCCTGGCGCTGATCGCACTCACAAAGTATCTGCCGAGTCCCGGAACGTTGAACACACTCTCCGCCACGAATCCGCCGGTCAGGATTGATGCCGTGAGCGGCCCCAGATAGGTAATGACCGGGATCAGGGAATTCTTCAGCGCATGGATAAAGATCACCACGAACTCACTCATTCCCTTTGCGCGTTCCGTACGCAGATAATCCTGATTGAGCACCTCCAGAATAGAGCTTCTCGTCAGCCTGATCAGATAGCAGGTCGGATACAATGCCAATGTGATCATCGGCATGATCGTTCCTCCCGGCTTGTTATAAGATACAGGCAGCACTTTGAACTGAACTGCCAGAAAAAGCATGAGAACCGCCGCCACCACATAACCCGGAAGGGAAATGCCAACTGCGGAGATCACGCGGATCACACCATCGGGAGCCTTATCCTTCCAAAGCCCTGCGATACACCCCATAGGAACACCGATCAAAATCGCAGCCACCAGAGCCTTAGCCCCCAGACGCATGGACACCTTGAAGGATTCCGTCACGATCTCCGTGATCGCACGTCCTTTCTGCAGCACATAGCTGTTTCCCATGTCACCATGGAAAAGTCCCTGCAGATATTTTATGTACTGAATATAGATCGGCTGGTCGAGGCCGTACTTGGCACGAAGGATCGCCTGCGCCTCGGCATTGGCCTTCTCTGACATAAACGGATCGCCCGGGATCAGATTCATCAGGAAAAAGGTGATCGTCACGATCACAAAGAAACTGAACACTGCAAGCAGCACCCGTTTGGAAATTTTATGAAAAAGTTCCATCTATTTTTCCTCCTGTACATCAAAACATGCCACAAAATGCCCCGGCGCCACTTCCGTCAACGGAGGACATTCTTCCGCACATCTCTGTCCTGCGCGCGCACACCTTGTCCTGAACGGACAGCCGGACGGAGGATTGATCGGAGAGGGAACCTCTCCCTCGCAGACAACTCTCTGGCGTCTGGCACTCTCATCCGGATCCGCGATCGGTACCGCAGACAGAAGCATCTGCGTATAGGGATGCAGCGGATTTGCATACAGCTCCTCGCTTTCCGTAAGCTCCACGAGATGTCCCAGATAGAGCACGCCGATACGGTCACTGATATGTTTCACAACCGCAAGATCATGGGCAATGAACAGGTACGTGATCCCTTTTTTCTTCTGGAGTTTCTCCAGCATATTGATCACCTGCGCCTGTATGGATACATCCAAAGCCGACACCGGCTCATCGCACACGATAAAATCGGGCGATACCGCCAATGCCCTGGCGATTCCGATCCTCTGCCGCTGTCCTCCGGAGAACTCATGCGGATATCTGTTGTAGAATTCATCATTGAGTCCTACCAGATCCATGAGTTCCAGGATCTTCTGCTTACGCTCTTCCCTTCCCTCATACAGTTTGTGGATATCAAGCGCCTCTCCGATGATGTCCGCCACTGTCTTTCTGGGATCCAGAGATGCATACGGATCCTGAAATACGATCTGCATTTTCTTTCTGTATTCCCCCATCCCCGGATTGGTCTTGTCATCCCCGTCATAAATCTTATTTCCGTCAAAAAAGATCTGTCCGGAAGTGGGCTCGACGATCCTCAGCACACACCGCCCCAGCGTCGTCTTGCCGCAGCCGCTCTCCCCAACGAGTCCAAGCGTCTCCCCTTTATAGATCTGAAAGCTCACATCATCGACAGCCTTCACATAAGCCTTTTTAAAAAAAGCCTGCTTCACCTCAAAATATTTTTTCAGATGTCTGACATCCAAAAGAACCTCTTTTTCCATCGCTCTCACCTAATCCTTCTTCAGGCATTTCCAACAGGACACCGAATGGGTATCGTCCAGGTCCACACACGGCGGCTCACTCTTTGCACAGATCTGCATGGCATATCTGCACCTGTGGGCAAAGGCACACTCCGGTCCCAGTTTGCTCATATCGGGCGGTGTCCCCTCGATCGGCACCAGTTCCGTATCCCTTGGCTGATCCAGCTTGGGGATCGACTTGAGCAACCCCTCCGTATAAGGGTGTCTGTTCTCATAGAAGATCTGGCGTTTGGTACCTGTCTCCACGATCTCTCCCGCATACATGACAATGATCTTATCGCAGATATCGGACACAACGCCAAGATCATGCGTGATAAAAATAATGGACATATTCAGTTTCTGCTTTAATTCTTTGAGCAGATCCACAATCTGCGCCTGGATCGTCACATCCAGCGCCGTGGTAGGCTCATCCGCAATCAGGAGCTTGGGATTACAGCTCAGCGCCATGGCGATCATGGCTCTCTGACGCATTCCACCCGAAAACTCATGAGGATACTGCTTTAAGCGCCGCTCCGGCTGATTGATTCCCACCAGAGTGAGCAGCTCCAGCATCCTGTCCTGTCTGGCTTTCCTGTCCAGCTTCGTATGCTTTTTCAGCGCTTCCTCCAGCTGATACCCGATCGTAAAAAGCGGATCAAGCGAAGTCATGGGATCCTGAAAAATCATGCTGATCTGATTTCCTCTCAGATCACTCATTTCCTTTTTGGACATCTTCGTGATATCTTTTCCCTCAAAGAAGATCTGACCGCCCTTGATCCTGCCATTATCCGGCAGAAGCTGCAGGATGCTGTGTGAGGAGACCGATTTACCGCTTCCGGACTCCCCTACAATACCGAGCACTTCACCCTCGTCCAGCGTATAACTGATCTTCCGGATTGCCGGCGTCTCTTTCTTCTTATTATAAAAGGACACTTCCAGATCCTTCACTTCCAACAATGTCTTTCCCATCTTGTCTCTTCTCCCGATAACATTATGTACTAAGAAAAGGTAACCGGCACCCGGCAGATTCCGGTACCCGGTGTGTCATTCATCACAATCTTTGCGCCATCATAAAACGGTCCGCCTTCATAAGGATCAATCTTGCAGAGAGAAGGTCCGTCAAGATCCACCGCCGTGATGATATGTTTTGCGGCCGCAAGATGTGCTGCGGCGCTGACCGCGATCTTGCTCTCGAGCATACATCCCACCATGCATTCCACCTGATAGATCTCCGCGATCGAACAGATCTTTAACGCCTCGTAAATACCGCCTGTCTTCATCAGTTTGATATTCATCATATCCGCCGCACGTTCCTCGCATATCCTGATGGCATCTTCCGGTGAAAATACGCTCTCATCCGCGAGGATCCTTGTGAACGTACGGGATGTCACATACTTCATTCCCTCGAAATCATGTGCTTTCACGGGCTGTTCTACCAGATCAATGTCAAGCCCCATATCTTCCATTCGGGAAATGATCCGGACCGCATCCTTTGCATTCCAGCCCTGATTGGCATCCACTCTGATCCTGATGTCTTTTCCCACTGCCTCCCTGATGGCTGCAATGCGCTCCACATCCTTAAGACCTTCCTTGCCCACTTTGATCTTCAGGATGGAAAACCCTTTTTTGACTGCTTCCAGAGAATCCGATACCATCTGCGGAATGTCGTTCACGCTGATCGTAAGATCTGTCTCGATTTCCCGGGCATTCCCGCCCAGAAGCTTATACAGAGGTGTCTTTAAGCTTTTGGCATAAAGATCATAGAGAGCCATATCCACTGCGGCCTTGGCTGATGTGTTTTTGAGAATGCAGGAATGCAGTTTGCGCTGAATGCCATCCATCTCCGTGATGTCCATCCCACGGATAGCAGGCGCGATGAATTCCTTTATCGCTGTCTGAACGGAACCCAACGTATCACCCGTGATCACCGCTGTTGCCGGCGCTTCACCATATCCCGTCTCTCCCGAATCCGTTTCCACACAAACAATCAGGTCCTCCACATGCTCCACTGTCCTAAGCGCAGTCTTGAACGGTGTCACAAGAGGAATCCTGATAATTCCCGTCTTGATATCTTTGATTATCATGTCTATCATCCCCATTAGCCAGCATAAACTCTAAATTATTCCTAAAAAAAAGTGCAAAACAGATCACTATTTTGCACTTCTTTATGCTCCACAAA
>CAMGRE010000175.1 GCA_946061355.1 uncultured bacterium
TGGGCTGGATATGTATCGGGATAAGGTTTGTGTTGTGATCGGCGGAGCAGTGGGTGCCGGGAAAAAAGCTGTGGAAAAGATGGCTGCGGAGGGGGGAATCGTGGCTTTCATGGATACGGATAAGGAGGCCGGCTGCAGGCTGAGGGATGAATTGATCGAACAATACTGCGGTGATGTCTGGTTTTTTCATGGTGATGCAGCGAGTGAGGAGGATATCGAGATTTTTACTGCCGCGGTAAACGGACAGTTTGGCGAGATTGATTATCTTGTGAATCATGTGCCGTCCAGAGCATTTATGATGTAATGAGCGCGGCAGCGCGTGCTTGCGAGTATATGGAGGTGTGGTATGAAGCTTACATTTATTGGGGCGGATCACGAGGTGACGGGAAGCTGTCATTATCTTGAGGTATGTGGGAAGCATATCCTGGTGGATTACGGTATGGAACAGGGAGTGAACGTGTATGAGAATGCACCGCTGCCTGTGCAGGAGAGTCTGATTGATTATGTGCTCCTGACGCATGCGCATGTCGATCATTCGGGAATGCTTCCCCTTTTGTATGCAAGAGGATTTCGCGGACAGGTGTTCATGACGGATGCCAGCGCGGATCTGTGCAGTATCATGTTGCGTGACTGTGCCCACATTCAAATGCAGGAGGCAGAATGGAAAAACAGGAAGGCAAAGAGACACGCCGGTGTGGAGGCGACAGAGCCTGTCTATACAATGGAAGATGCAGACGGCATTATCAGGAGGATCGTGCCCTGCCATTACGATACGGTGATCGAACTGTGCGAGGGTGTTAAGATCCGGTTTACGGATATCGGTCACCTGCTCGGTTCCGCAAGCATCGAAGTCTGGGTGGAAGAGAGCGGCGTGAAGAAGAAAATCGTATTTTCCGGAGATATCGGGAATAAGAATCAGCCTTTGATCAAGGATCCCGCCAGGACAGAAGAGGCGGACTACGTGGTCATGGAGTCTACATACGGTGATCGTCTCCATTCTGAGGAGCGGCCCAATTATGTGAAAGAACTGGCTCAGATCCTGAATGAAACCTTTGCAAAAGGCGGTAATGTCGTGATTCCGTCCTTTGCGGTGGGACGTACACAGGAGATGCTGTATTTCCTGCGCAAGATCAAGGCGGACAGACTGGTGGAGAATTACCCGGATTTCCCGGTCTATGTGGACAGTCCTCTGGCAGTGGAGGCGACAGGCATTTTCCACAAGAACATCTATAACTGCTTCGATGAGGAGGCAATGGCGCTGGTGAAGAAAGGGATTAACCCGATCCAGTTCCCGGGGCTCAATCTGGCGATCACCAGTGAGGAGTCCAAGATGATCAATTTTGACGATAAGCCGAAGGTGATCCTGTCGGCGTCCGGCATGTGCGAGGCGGGGCGTATCCGTCATCATCTGAAGCATAACCTTTGGCGTCCGGAGTGTACGGTGCTGTTCGTGGGATATCAGGCGGTGGGAACGCTGGGACGCGCCATTGTGGACGGTGCGCAGGAGGTGAAGCTGTTTGGTGAGACGATCTCGATCCGTGCACGGATCGAGAAACTGGCGGGCATGAGCGGCCATGCGGATAAGAACGGGCTGCTTGAGTGGATCCAGGGCTTTACCAAAAAGCCGCAGAGAGTCTTTGTGGTACATGGCGAGGACAGTGTGTGTGAGTCCTTTAAGCTTTGCCTGGAGAAGGAGTACGGTTTCTCTGCGTATGCGCCTTACAGCGGCACACAGTTTGATCTGGTCACAAACGAGGTGGAGTACGAGGCTGCGCCGGTACGCCTGAAGAAGAAGGCGGCAAAGGCCGTGAGCGATGTGTTTGCGAGACTTATGGCTGCAGGACAGAGGCTGCTTAGCGTCATCCAGAGGAACGAGGGCGGCGCCAATAAGGATCTGGCAAAATTTGCGGATCAGATCAATTCCCTTTGTGATAAATGGGATCGATAAAATCAGGAGAGAGACAACAATGAGTTTCGCAGACCGTATATTTATTGATATGTGCACAGATATTCTGGAGAATGGGACAAGTACCGAAGGGGAGAAGGTGAGGCCCCATTGGCCGGACGGCACACCGGCGTACACGATCAAGAAGTTTGGCGTGGTCAACCGGTATGATCTGTCTAAGGAGTTCCCGATCATGACACTCCGGCGGACGGCGCTTAAGAGCGCTACGGATGAGATGTTGTGGATCTGGCAGAAGAAGTCCAACAATATTCATGATTTGCACAGTCATATCTGGGATGAATGGGCGGATCCGGACGGCTCCATCGGGAAGGCATACGGTTACCAGATGTCAGTGAAGCATCAGTATAAGGAGGGGATGATGGATCAGGTTGACAGAGTGATCTATGACCTGAAGCACAATCCCTTCAGCCGCCGTATCATGACGAACATCTATGTGCATCAGGATCTGCATGAGATGAACCTGTACCCCTGTGCATATAGCATGACTTTTAATGTAACTCAGAAGAAAGGCGAGGATAAGCTGACGCTGAATGCGATCCTGAATCAGCGTTCGCAGGATGTGCTGGCGGCGAATAACTGGAATGTCGTACAGTATGCTGTACTTGTTCATATGCTTGCACAGGTCTGTGACATGAAGGTGGGAGAGCTTGTTCATGTGATCGCGGATGCCCATATCTATGACAGACATGTGCCCATCATCAGGGAACTGATCAGCAGGGAGTCCTATCCGGCGCCGACATTCTGGCTTAATCCTGAGGTAAAAGATTTTTATCAGTTTACCAGAGATGATGTGAAACTTGAACATTATGAGACGGGACCGCAGATCACGGATATTCCCATTGCGATCTAGTAAAAGGAGAACAGTATGAATTTAATTGTGGCAGTGGACAGCAACTGGGCGATTGGCAACAAGAACCAGCTTCTGGTGCGGATTCCCGCAGACCATAAATCTTTCAGGGAGATTACGTTGGGAAAGGTAGTGGTGCTGGGACGGAAGACGCTTGAGACTTTTCCGCAGGGTATGCCTTTAAAGGGTAGGACGAATATTATTTTATCCAGGGATCCCAAATATCATGTGAAGGATGCGACTGTGGTGCATTCCACGGAGGAACTCTTTGAAGAACTGAAGCAGTATGATACGAAAGATGTGTATATCATCGGGGGCTCCAGCGTTTATCGCGAGCTGCTTCCCTACTGCGATGTGGCGCATGTGACAAAGATAGACAAGGCTTATGAGGCGGACAGCTATTTTCCGAATCTCGATCAGATGGAGGAATGGCAGATTACCGCGGACAGTGAGGAACAGACCTATTTTGATCTGGAATACCGGTTTTTGAAATATGAGAAGAAAAAATAAGAAAAAGAGATTTGTTAGCACTCATTTCAAATGAGTGCTAATTTTTTCTTGACTTTAGTCATCAAGGGTATTACAATCTTCTTTAAAGAAAGAAGGAGGCGCTTTTTATGGCAAAAAAAGGTAGTTTATCAATCAACAGCGATAACATATTTCCCATTATCAAGAAATGGCTGTATTCCGATCATGATATTTTTTATCGTGAATTGATTTCGAATGGCTGCGATGCCATCACCAAACTGAAGAAGCTGGATATGATGGGAGAGTATACTCTGCCGGAGGATTATAAGGCAAAGGTGGAGGTCATTGTCAATCCCGAGAAGAAGACGCTCGTATTCAAGGATAACGGTCTCGGTATGACTGAGGATGAGGTGGAAGAGTACATCAATCAGATCGCATTCTCGGGCGCAACGGATTTCATTGAGAAATATAAGGACAAGACAAACGAGGATCAGATCATCGGTCACTTCGGTCTTGGATTCTACTCGGCATTTATGGTGGCAGATGAGGTGCATATCGATACCCTTTCCTATCAGGAGGGAGCAAAGCCGGTACACTGGGAGTGTGACGGCGGCACAGAGTTCAGTATGGAGGAAGGCACCCGAGACAGCGTGGGTACGACAATCACCCTTTTCCTGAATGAGGACTGCCTGAAGTTCTGTAATGAGTATGAGGCGCGAACGGTCATTGAGAAATACTGTTCATTCATGCCGATCGAGATTTATCTGTCCAAGGAAGACACGAAAGAAACGCAGACGGTGACGGAGGAGGAGAAACTCGACACGGATACGGTTGTAGAAACGATCCAGCCGGAGAAGGAGGGCGATCCCGTCAAGTACAAGATCGTGAAACGTCCGCAGCTTCTGAATGACACGAATCCTCTGTGGACACGCCATCCCAATGAGTGTAAGAAAGAGGATTATCTGGAATTCTACCGCAAGGTATTTATGGATTACAAGGAGCCGCTGTTCTGGATCCATCTGAATATGGATTATCCTTTTAATCTGAAGGGTATCCTGTATTTCCCGAAGATCAACATGGAGTATGAATCGATCGAGGGAACGATCAAACTGTACAACAATCAGGTATTTATCGCAGACAATATCAAAGAGGTGATTCCGGAATTCCTGATGCTGTTAAAGGGCGTCATTGACTGTCCGGATCTGCCGCTGAATGTGTCCAGAAGCGCACTGCAGAATGACGGCTTCGTGAAGAAGATTTCCGATTATATCACCAAGAAGGTCGCGGATAAATTGTCCGGCATGTGCAAGACCGAGAAGGAAGAGTATGAGAAATACTGGGATGACATCAGTCCTTTCATCAAGTTCGGCTGTCTGAAGGACGACAAGTTCTGTGAGAAGATGACGGATTATATCCTGTTCAAGAATCTGGACGGTC
>CAMGRE010000176.1 GCA_946061355.1 uncultured bacterium
TGTCGCCGAAGCAGATCAGACGGCGGCAGGAATTCCGCCATGAGGTCCGGCAGAATACGGAGATCACCAGGCACAAATGCGCGATCTGCGGCAGAACGGAGAAGGACGGAGAGCTGGAGTTCCGTTTCTGTTCCAAGTGTGAGGGCAATTATGAATATTGTCAGGATCATCTGTTTACGCATGAGCATGTGCGCAGACATTGAGGTCGGGACGACAGGAAGGTATGTGCGCAGGCATTGAGACTGAGACGGCAGGAAGGCATGGCCACAAATCATTTGAGCGGAGAGTAAGAACAGATGGACAGGGAATTGTTGTTTGGAAAGACACTGGAAGCTGTACGGAAGAAGGCAAAGGAACAGGGCAATGTGATCGCAAAAGAGGACGTGGAGCTCGCGTTTGCTGAGCTTGATCTGTCAGAGGATCAGCTTGCACTGGTGTACGATTATCTGAAAAAGCATAAGATCGGTATCGGAGAGCCGGTAGACCTCGATGATTATCTGGAGAAAGAGGATATCGATTATCTGGCACTGTATCTGGAGGAACTGCAGGCGCTTCCGCAGTTGAGCGAAGGACAGCGGGAAGCGGTCACACTCTCGGCCATGGCAGGAGACGTATCGGCAAAGAAGCAGCTGATCAGTCTCCATCTGCCGGATGTGGTGGACGTGGCGAAGCTGTATGCCGGCCAGGGCGTGATGATTGAGGATCTGATCGGAGAGGGGAATGTTGCACTGACCATGGGAGTTGAGATGTTGGGTGCACTCGAGAGACCGGATGAGGTGCAGGGCATGCTCGGCAAACTGATGATGGATGCCATGGAGGATTACATCGCCGAGCAGGCAGATGTGAGAGAGCAGGAGCGCAAGGTTGCGGACAGGGTAAACCGGGTTGCGGATGCGGCAAGGGAACTGTCGGAAGAACTGCAGGGAAAAGTATCTGTGGAGGAGCTTGCCGGAGAATCGGGGCTATCCGAGGAGGAGATCCGTGATGCAGTCCGGATCAGCGGACAGAAGATAGAAGAGATCGAGGATCAGACACAGTCGTGATTCGGAATCTGAAAGAGGAATTGGCAGACAGGATGGAAAATCAGGATTTTAAATATGTGATGCAGGATGTCAGCAGAGTGTATATCGGTGCGAAGTTTACGTATCAGGAGATGCTTGACAGAGATGACATCCCCTTTAAGTTCAAGGCAATTTTGAGCCATTATATGTTAAAAGAGGTTTCCGCAGATACAACACCTGAAAATCATGTTTTTTATTTGACGCAGGATTCCCTCTCCTACATGGTATACAGACAACTTGGCGTGCAGTTTAAGATGAGCGTATGGCAGCCGGAAAAAGGGCATTACAGTAGCCTGAGTTATACGGTCGGCGAGCTCTATGACAGGCCGGAGCTGCTTGCACAGAAGGATACGATCGTGGTGGAGGAGATCATGATCCCCAAACTGAAGATCATGATGTTTACGGTGTGAAGGAAAGGTTTGTGCTGCAGCACAATGCTTTTTGGGTCGGAACTACTTTCTTCGTGTAAAAAAAATGATATACTGGACATAGTCAAAGACATCGGAGTCGCATATCCGGTGTCTTTCTTTTTTTAGAAAATTTTTCATGGCCGGTCATGGCCCAAAGGAGGAGAACAGTATGAATGGAGAAGAGGTAAAAAGCACATCAAAGGAATATGTACTTCAGTCATGGAGCAAACAGAAAGGGTTGAATCCGATCCCGATTGCAAAAGCGGAGGGAATCTATCTGTATGATTTTGACGGCAAACGTTATACGGATATGTCTTCCCAGCTCGTCAATATGAATCTCGGTTTCGGCAATAAGGATATCGCGGATGCCATCAAGGAGCAGGTGGATAAATACTGCTATGTGAGTCCGGCATATGGTTCTGAGCCCAGAGCAACGCTGGCAAAGATGATCATTGATCTGCTACCAGATAATTTCGGCAAGATCTTCTTTACCAATGCAGGTGCGGACGCCAATGAAAATGCCATCAAGATCGCGAGAATGTATACGGGAAGGAACAAGGTGTTCAGCCGTTACAGAAGCTATCACGGATCATCCTTCGGTGCAGGTAATCTGACGGGAGAACCCAGACGTTATCCGCTGGAGCCCGGCATTCCCGGCTTTATCAAATTCTTTGATCCGTATATCTACAGAGAGCCGATCGAGTTTGAATCCGAGGAGGCGGCTACCAAATATTATCTGGCAAAACTCCGCGAGCAGATTATCTATGAAGGACCTGACAGAGTGGCAGCCATCGAGATGGAAACGATCACAGGTTCCAACGGCGTCATCATTCCGCCTAAGGGATATCTGCCCGGCGTTCGCAAGATCTGCGATGAATTCGGCATTGTGATGATCTGTGATGAGGTTATGGCAGGCTGGGGAAGAACGGGCAAGATGTTTGCCTTTGAGAACTTTGATGTGAAGCCCGATATCGTGACATTTGCCAAAGGCGTTACCTGCGGTTATGTACAGCTCGGCGGGGTGGCAGTCAGCAAAGAGATTGCGGAATACTTTGATGACCATGTGCTCTCCTGCGGCTTGACCTACTCCGGACATCCTCTGGCATGCGCGGCCGGTGTTGCCTGTGTCAACTATTACGGCAAGGCAAAGATCCTCGACAATGTCAACAAGGTGGGGGCAGTGCTGGCTGAGGAACTGGAGACAATGAAGGAGACCCATCCGAGCGTCGGCGATGTGCGCCACATCGGCCTGTTCTCCTGCGTGGAACTTGTAAAAGATAAGAAGACGAAAGAGGCGCTGGTTCCTTATGGACAGGATCCCGAAGGAATCATGGGCAAGATTGTCGGAGAACTAAAGAGCCGCGGATTTATGACATATTCACATGAGAACATGATCTTTGTATGCCCGCCCCTGATCATCACGGAGGAGCAGCTCAAAGAAGAACTTGCAAAGCTCGATGAAGTATTGTACATTGTGGATAAGACATATCTGTAAAGGAGACGTTTTATTATGGCAAATCATTTCGCGGTTCCTGCCCATGTGGTAGTGGGAACAGGGGCTCTTGCGGAGTCCGGTAAGTTTATGAAGACATATGGCGGCAAGGCACTGATCGTCACGGGCAAGCATGTTGTGAAGTCTGAGATGATGACGGAGCTTAAGGGCGTGCTCGACGACTGCGGTATTGCGTATGTGGTGTTTGACGGGATCACAGGTGAGCCCACGGATACGATGATCGAGGAGGGCTTGGCGCTCTATCGGAAGGAAGGTTGTACGTTCTGTATCGGGATCGGCGGCGGCAGTCCGCTCGACTCTGCCAAGGCGATCGCGGCGATGACGGTGAATGAGGGCAGCATTGCGGACTATAACGGGAAGGTCATGACGAAGGTCATCCCTCCGGTTGTTGCGATCCCGACGACTGCGGGAACCGGTTCGGAAGCCACGATGTTTACGATCATCACAGACACGAAGAAGAATATCAAGATGTTGTTGAAGGGTGAGGTGTTACTGCCCGTTCTGGCGGTTGTGGATCCTTCTTTTACGGTTTCCTCGCCGAAGAATGTTACGGTGGCGACCGGTCTGGATGCGCTGACACATGCGGTGGAGGCCTACACATCCCGAAAGGCCTTCTCCATGACGGACACGCTGGCGGTATCTGCCGTAAAGCGGATCTTTCAATATCTTCCCACAGCCTGCGCGGACGGCGCGGATCTGAAGGCGCGGGAGGAGATGGCACTTGCGGCTCTGGAGGCCGGTATCTGTATCAACAATTCTTCCGTAACGATTGTCCATGGCATGAGCAGGCCGATCGGAGCGTTATTCCATGTGCCGCACGGTATTTCCAATGCGATGCTGCTGACGGTTTGTCTGGGATTTGCGCTTGACGGTACCTATGAGCGGTTCGGCAATCTGGCGAGAGCGATCGGAGCAGCCGGAGAAAATGACAGCGATGAGGAGGCCGCAAAAAAATTTATTGAAGAATTGGCAAAATTGTGCCATACTTGTGGAGTACCCACATTGGCAGAGTATGGGATTGACAAGGATGCATTCTTTGCAAATATCGATAAGATGAGTCAGGATGCAGTGGACAGCGGAAGCCCGGGCAATACCCGCAAGACGGTGACCGTCGGGGATGTCAAAACTCTCTATGAAAAATTGTGGTAGCTGTCATCAGCTGACCTCGTAAATACTTTGCGTGGGCATAGATTGGGATCCCGGATGCGGGATCTGCAGAACAGATTTATGATGCGCGTGCAAAGGAGCCGGTTTCCTTCGGGAAAATCCGGCTCCTTTTACGTTGTGAGGAGGCTTACTTATGGCAGCGATCCTGCAGAAGATGTGTGAAAATGCAAAGCAGTTATATGGAATGAAACTGGAGGCGGGCAAGGAGGGCTTGTCCAATATCGTGAAATGGGTACATACCCTGGAATCGGAGGAGGCGGCAAAGTTCCTGCATGGAGGGGAACTCGTCTTTACGACAGGAATCGGGAATGCCGGTGAAGATTGGCTGTGCGAATTCGCGAGACAGCTCCATGAACGCAGGGCGTGCGGCATGGTTGTGAATCTCGGACCCTATATTGAGAGCGTGCCGGAGACACTCAGAAGTTATTGCAACGAGAACGCGTTTCCACTATTTACGGTACCGTGGGAGACAAGACTCGTGGATATGACGCGGGATTTCTGCAACTGTATGATTCAGGAGGAGCAG
>CAMGRE010000177.1 GCA_946061355.1 uncultured bacterium
CGCCTTCAGGGACACTCTTTCTGCAGGTGCATCTGCATACTGTCTGATGCCCTTACATTCTCCTTTTCTTTGTATTTTCTGCTCCTAACGCTGTACTATTCATGCTTTATTCCTCCAATTCTTTATTTTTGACCATAACCACACTCGCAGCATAGCTGCTCGTTGTCGCGGCATTCGCCAAATGCTCATGCAAGCATGGCACTTGGCTCATTGCAACACGCAAAAAGGACACTCCCAAATTCTCACTTGGAAAGTGTCCTTGAAGTACAAAATATAAAATTGAATGTCGCACAAAACGTATTATTAAGTATTATTCCGTATTATGCGTAGCAAATTTGTAGTAAATTTGTAGTAAATCACAACTTGTAATCGCTGAACCCCTTGATTTTACTGACTTTATTTGTCTAAAGACTTCATCGTGGGGAACAGCAGCACATCCCTGATAGCAGGGCTGTTTGTCATCATCATGACCATGCGGTCGATGCCGAAGCCGATTCCGCCGGTAGGCGGCATACCGATGCTCAGCGCGTTCAGGAAATCCTCATCGGTGTGGTTCGCTTCGTCGTTGCCTGCTGCGAAGAGCTCCTCCTGTGCCGCGAAGCGCGCTCTCTGATCGATCGGATCGTTCAGCTCGGAGTAAGCGTTTGCCATCTCCCAGCCGTTCATGAAGAACTCAAAACGCTCCACGTATTCCGGGTTGTCCGGTTTCTTCTTGGTGAGCGGGGAAATCTCGATCGGATGATCCATCACAAAGGTCGGCTGGATCAGATGATCCTCCACGAACTCCTCAAAGAACAGATTGAGAATATCGCCCTTTTTATGAATCTCCTCGAACTCCACATGCTTCTCCTTTGCGATCGCTCTCGCTTCCTCGAGCGTGTGGATCTCATTAAAGTCAACGCCGGAATATTTCTTCACGGCATCTACCATCGTGATTCTCTCAAACGGCTTGGACAGATCCATCGTATGCTCACCGTAGGTGATGATCTCGGATCCTGTCACTTCCTTGGCAACATAGCGGTACAGATTCTCGGTCAGATCCATCATGCCGTGATAGTCTGTGTACGCCTGATATAATTCCATCAGTGTGAATTCCGGATTGTGTCTCGTATCAAGTCCCTCGTTGCGGAACACTCTGCCGATCTCGTATACACGCTCTAAGCCGCCGACGATCAGTCTCTTGAGGTATAACTCCAGAGAGATGCGCAGCTTCAGATCCTCATCGAGTGCATTGAAATGTGTCTCAAACGGTCTTGCCGCAGCGCCACCCGCGTTAGACACAAGCATCGGTGTCTCCACTTCCATGAAGCCTTGTCCGTCCAGATATCTTCGGATACTGGAAAGCACTTTGGAGCGCTTGATAAAGGTGTCCTTTACCTCTGCGTTCATGATCAGATCCACATATCTCTGTCTGTAACGGGTATCGGTATCCGTAAGACCGTGGAATTTCTCGGGAAGGATCTGAAGGCTCTTGGAAAGCAGCGTCACGGAAGCTGCATGAACGGAAATCTCTCCGGTCTTTGTCTTAAACACTTCTCCGGTGATCCCTAAGATATCACCGACATCATATTTCTTAAAATCGGCATAGGACTCCTCCCCAATGCTGTCTCTGGCAACATAGGACTGGATATTTCCCTGCAGATCCTGAATATTACAGAAGGAAGCCTTGCCCATCACGCGCTTGAACATCATACGTCCCGCTATGGTGACAGTGCTGCCTTCCAGCGTGTCATAATTATCTTTGATTTCCTGACTGTGATGTGTCACATCAAATTTTGTGATCTGGAAAGGATCTTTCCCTGCCTCCTGCAGAGCAGCCAACTTCTCGCGTCTCACCTTCAGAAGCTGATTGATATCCTGTTCCTGCACGGGCTTATTCTGAGTTTCTCCCACTTTACACACTCCTCTTGCGCATATGATGAATTACTTATAGTGTACTAGTTACTTCTCTGGATCTCCAGAACGGTATACTTCAGAATACCCGCCTGTGTCTCCACCTCAACGATATCGCCGACCTTCTTGCCGATCAGTGCCTTGCCGACGGGAGATTCGTTCGAGATCTTGCCCTTTAAGCTGTTTGCCTCTGTGGAGCCCACGATCTTATACTCCAGTTCCTCGTTGAATTCCTGATCAAGTATTCTGACACAGCAGCCGATATTGATCTTGTCCAGATCAACCTCATCCTCAACGACAACCTCGGCATTCTTAAGGATCTTCTCCAGTTCCTCGATCCTTGCCTCGATATCGCGCTGCTCGTCCTTGGCTGCATCGTACTCGGCATTCTCAGACAGGTCGCCCTGCTCTCTCGCCTCTTTGATCTTCTGCGCCACTTCCTGACGCTTTACAACCTTGAGTTCATGAAGCTCATCCTCATACTTTTTGAGTCCCTCATAAGTTAATATATTCTTTTTTTCTTCCATATGATCGCACCTTCCTTAATATATGGTTTCCCGGCTCTCGCGGGTTTGTATACACGCTTTTACCCTCAATAACCCATGTATTATACCGTATTGTGTAATACAGTGTCAAGATCATTAAGCATTGAAAAACAGGCAATCTGCGGGCATTTTGCCAGTAATCTTCTCTTTTTCTCCGGAGAGTCCCATGGTGTCACATACACGGCTCCACCCGGGAAATGTCTGTAACACGGAACAAGCTCTCTGTCCAGATCAAGGATTGCCGTCCGTTTATCCGGGAAAAGAACGTTTTTCTCCTTTGCCATACAGCGGATATACAGTCCGCTCTCCTCTGCCGCCTCCTGCATCACCGGCTCAAACAATGACGGCTGATCCGTCAGGATCGTCATGTAATTGTACTCCGGATATAATCTGTATGACAGTAGAAGCGCTTCCTCCAGATACTCTGACACGCTCTCCTCTTCTGTGTCGGGTGCGATCAGGATGAGCTGCTCCGCCACGCCCGCACTCCTGCAGTGTGCTCTTGTTGTCTCACTAAAAAAACGGTAAACCATCTCTTCCGGAAAAACCGATTCAGCCCCGCTGCCAAGAAGACACACCTGCTCCCATCCGCTCTCTCTGATCCTGTCGGAAATCATCCCCAGCGTACGCCGAAACCGCTCCCCCGCCAACCGCTTTCTCAGATTGCACCGGCTTCCTGTGTCGGAGTTTCCTGCCTGTGCATCCGCATAAATGACATATGCCATGAAGTCATAGCCCAGCCAGCGGAATTCCTTCGTCTCGACCGGGAAAACCGGAAGCAGGATTTTCTTCCAGAATGTACTCCTGAGGCAGAACACATCTGCCCGTGATGCGTCACCTGACCTTACGGAATTCCTTTTTCCCATGCGGTGTCTTACCACATGATCGTTTTCACATACTTTCAGATAAATGAGTTTATTCTCTACACTTTCCATATTGCAGTATATGTTCAGTGCCCCAAAATATCCATCACTTCCCGCAGTTCTTCCATGGATTCCACTTCATTGATCCGCTGTCTGATCTTTGACGAATGCGGATAGCCCGCCGAGTACCATGACACGTGCTTTCGCATCTCCCTGATCGCGGTATACTCTCCCTTGCATGCAAGCATCAGTTCCGCATGCTCGAGGATCTGTCTCTTCACCTCATCAAGTTCCGGCTGCGGCAATGCCTCCCCGGTTTCCAGAAAATGCAGAATCTGCGCAAAGATCCACGGATTGCCTCTCGCAGCTCTGCCCACCATCACACCGTCGCACCCTGTCTGCTTTAACATTGCTGCGGCGGAAGCGCCGTCCGTCACGTCGCCGTTTCCGATGACCGGGATCGTAAGCTGTTCCTTCACCTGTCTGATGATCTCCCAGTCCGCTTTCCCGGCATAATACTGTTCTCTGGTCCTGCCATGCACAGCCACAGCCGCTGCGCCGGACTCCTGTGCAATGTGTGCAATCTCGACCGCGTTCACATGATCCTCGTCAAAGCCTCTGCGAATCTTGACCGTCACCGGCTTGTTGATGGCCTTTGCTGTCTGCTCGATGATCTTTCCCGCCAGCAGAGGATCTTTCATAAGGGCGGAACCCTCCCCGTTATTGACGACCTTAGGTACGGGACAGCCCATATTCAGATCCAGGATATCAAACGCTCTGTCCTCGATCCGTTTCGCCATCTCACTGATGATCTCCGGATCGGAGCCGAAAAGCTGAAGTGACACATGTTTTTCCTCCGGGTGGATCTCCATGAGTTCCTCCGTATTCCGGTTGTGATAATAAATGGCTTTGGCACTGACCATCTCCATGCAGGTAAGCCCGGCTCCCTGTCTTGCACACAGCAAACGAAAAGGCAGGTCTGTCACGCCTGCCATAGGAGCCAATATGATATTGTTTTCCAGTGTCACATTGCCAATCTGTAATTTTCGCACTAAATTCTTCATTTCTCTTTTTTCTTTCCGATATGAGCCATCAGATCCGCATTTTTCTCATAGATGATACGGAGCCCGTCCAATGTCAGTGCACTGTCATACACATCTATGGTGTCTGTCTCCTCGGAGATCATCCTGCCCAGACCTCCGGTGGCAATCACCTTGAGGTCATCGTAACCCGTTTCCTTCTTGACCTGCTTAATAATGTATTCCGTCTGTCCGATCTGTCCGTACACAAGACCGGCCTGCATACTGGATATGGTTTCCTGTGCGAGAATAGATTTCGGCTTCTTGATCTCGACCTCCGGCAGCTTTGCCGCTTC
>CAMGRE010000178.1 GCA_946061355.1 uncultured bacterium
TGGATCATTCCGTGCTTAAGCGTCCTGTATCTGCGGTTGGCACGCTGTCAAATGACAGAGAGGCGGTGCAGGTGGATGTGGAACAGCCTGAGGATGTGAAGTATCTGTTCACGACAAAAACATGTCCGAACTGCAAGCTTGCCAAAGAATATCTGAGAGATGAGAATTATATTGCTGTGGATGCGGAAGAAAATGCGGAACTGGTTGCCCGCTATGGCGTAATGCAGGCACCGACCCTTGTGGTTGTGAACGGGGATTCCTACAAAAAGTACGCAAATGCTTCCAACATCAAACGATATGCGGAAAGCATACATCAGGCAGTGGATATGGTATTATCTTAAGATATATTTAAATTTGTTGTGAAAATTATGTGAACCAATTGACAGGCTTTTTCAAGTTTGGTAATGTGGTATCAGAATGATAAAACACAAGATATTGTGGTCATGATATGGCTGAAGGAGGAAAATATGAGATTCAATTGGAGGAAAATCATGCCGGTGATTTGCGCTGCAGGATTGTTCTGTGCCTGCAGTATGACGGTATTTGCCGGAGACCTGCCTACCATTTCATTGTCAGACGACAACGTAAAGGTGTCTCACGATGATGAGTCGACAAAGGTAAAGATCAAGGTGAAAGACTGGAAGAGTTCTTCCGCATTTCAGGTAAAATGGGAAGTGGATGATCCGAGTATCGTCAAGGTGGAGTTGGATGCCCAGGACAGCGACAGCGCCAAGCTTAAGATCAAGGCAAAAGGAACAGGCGAAACGGTTGTCAAGGTATGGCTGGACGGTTACAGCAGAAGCTGCAAATATATTACCGTGGATTCCATCAATTATCAGAAGGATGCGGAAAAAGGTTATTCCATAAGGCATTATGGTTACATGACAGGTACAAGTGGAGAGGCTGCCGTTATTGATGATTTTGATATTGAGACGGTTGACGGTGAGAAGCGCCTGTATGTGTATTTTACATACAAGGATAAAGGCGCGAATACTTCCGGAAGCGTTACCTTCCAGGCAAAGTGCGAGGAGGATGACGGAGATGTGATTGCTACTCAGAGCGCTGTGGCTTCCGGTATGACTGAGGGTGGAAGCGGATACAAGGTTTACTTCAGGATTCCGGATGAGACAGCTACGATCAAACTGGTAAACAATGATTTATAATTTTTACAAATGAAAATGAACGAAAAGGCGTTGCTTAGGACAGCGCCTTTTTTCACAGAAAGTGGACAGATGGAGGAGAAGGAACATGATAGAGAAGCTGATCAAAGGAATTCAGAGGACAGGGGCTCCGATCGTGGTTGGATTGGATCCGATGCTCTCTTATATTCCGGAGCATATTACAAGGAAAGCTTTTTCAGAGTACGGCGAGACACTTGAGGGGGCCGGAGAGGCAATCTGGCAATATAATAAAGGAATTGTGGATGCCGTGTGCGATCTCGTACCCGCGGTGAAGCCGCAGATTGCCATGTATGAGCAGTTTGGAATCGAAGGGTTGAAGGTGTTTGCACGCACTGTGGCATACTGTAAGGAAAAGGGACTTGTCGTGATTGGTGATGTGAAGCGCGGCGATATCGGCTCCACCTCTGAGGCTTATGCGGTAGGTCATCTTGGAAAGGTACAGGTCGGCAGCGATTTCTATTATGGTTTTGATGAGGACTTTGCAACGGTCAATCCCTATCTTGGTTCTGACGGGATCAAGCCTTTTATCAAGGTCTGCAAGGAAGAGAAAAAGGGGCTCTTTATCCTGGTGAAGACATCAAATCCGAGCAGCGGGGAATTTCAGGATCGGCTGATCGATGGCAGACCGCTGTATGAGCTGGTGGGAGAACAGGTGGCAAAATGGGGTGAGGAACTCATGGGCGACACTTACAGCTATATCGGAGCGGTAGTTGGTGCAACTTACCCGGAGATGGGAAAGGTATTGCGTGAGATCATGCCGAAGTCATTTATTCTGGTGCCGGGGTATGGAGCACAGGGCGGAAAGGGCGTTGACCTTGTACATTTCTTTAATAAAGACGGACTGGGAGCGATTGTTAATTCCTCCAGGGGCATAATCGCAGCGTATAAACAGGAGAAGTATGCAGCCTTTGGCAGTGAGAATTATGCGGATGCGTCAAGACAGGCAGTTCTTGACATGAGAGAAGATATCGCATCGGCACTGGCGGGAAGATAAAAGACATCATAAAATAAAAGACATCAATAAGCCATGTATCTGCATCGCGGATATATAACTTTTTCGTTGCCTTTTGCATGACAATCTGATATTATATATAAAAGATTATTCCTTACTGTCAAAATGCTAAAGGTTAACATAACAAATGAAAATGCATAGTGGAGGTACAAGAATGAAAACGAAAAAACTCAGTAACAGTATCACATGCATGATTGCACTTGTGTCGGCAGTCTGTATTGCCATTTTGTTTATTCTGTCAGACAGGAATATGACGAATGCCATGCGGAAAACAGCAGAGGATAATATGATAACATCGCTGGATGCAAAGACACAGATCATTGAGGAGTATATCGGAAATGCGGAAACTGTTCTGGTTTCTTTCAGCAAAGGTGGAGAACTGAAGGAATTCCTCAAAAATCCGTCGGATCCGCAGAGGAAGGAAGCGGCTCAGGCTTATACGAGTGATTTTTATGAGGGGATCAGCAACTGGGAAGGAATCTATCTGGATACGTGGGAGTCGGAGGTAATCACCCATTCCAATCCGAATGCTGTCGGTTTGATCATGCGCGAGGGAGAAGGGCTGACTGCCCTGCAGGAAAGCATATTGTCAGCGGAGGATGGCGTGCTGAACCTCGGTATTAAGGCCTCACCTGCATCGGGGGAGCTTGTTATTGCCATGTATGTACCGATTTTTGATAACGGCGCTCCGATCGGCTTTGTCGGCGGGGCAGTCCGTGCAGCAGGTCTGAAAGAACTGCTTGATGCCACAAATGCGTCCGGATTGGAGAATACGACTTATTCGCTGATCAATGCGGATACCGGTGTCTATATTTTTGACAGTGATGAAACATTGATGGATACGGAAGTGCAGGATACCGTACTTCTTGATATGATGGAGAAGGTAAAAGGCGGCGAGGCTACAGGCAGAGTGGAATTCGCGGATAAAGACGGAAACGACTATTTCTCTGTGTACAAAGCTTTGTCCGGCAGGGGCTGGCTGCTTGTTGTAAAGGATTACAGCAGCGAAATCTTTGAACAGGTAAATACGAGCAAAATTGTCCTTGGCATTGTGTGCGGCATTGGATTTTTGCTGATCGTACTTTTCTCCTGGCTTGTCATCAGCGCCGGGATCAAGCCGCTTGAGAAGGTGACAGCTTCGATCGACAGGCTCAGCAGTCTGAATCTGAAAGAGGATGAGAGCATTTTAAAATATACGGTGAGGAAGGACGAGATCGGAAAGATTGCAAATGCCGTGAATTCCCTTTCCCAGAATTTCCGTGAGATCATATCCACATTGAGTGAATGTTCCGTGTCACTGACGGGAAGTTCCGAGACGATGGAATATACATCAGGGGAATTGTTTCAAAGTATCGAAAATAATGCTGCTACAACGGAGGAACTCTCGGCAAGCATTGTCAATACGAACCAGGCAATCGATGTGATGACGGGCGAAATCGCAAAAGTGTCAGACATGTTAGAGGCGATTGAAAGGAACGTGGATGACGGAAACAGCAGGAGTGAACATTTGCTGCAGATCGCAGATGAGATGAGCACAACAGCAGGCAGGACTCTGGAGAGTAACCGGGAGAAAGTGGAGGAAACCAAGAAAAGAATTGACGAGGCGATCAATAATCTTCATTCGTTAAGCAGGATCAATGAAATGGCATCCCAGATCCTGGATATTACGGGACAGACGAATCTGCTTTCCCTGAACGCTTCTATTGAGGCGGCCAGGGCGGGAGAGGCCGGCAGAGGTTTTGCAGTTGTGGCGGATGAGATCGGTAATCTGGCAGCAGGTTCTTCCAAGACGGTTGTGCAGATTCAGAGTATCTGTGAGGAAGCAAATAAGAGTATTAACAGTGTTCAGGAGTGCTTTAAGGATATTATCGTTTTTATGGAGGAAGATGTATCCGGGCAATTTAAGCATTTTGCGGATATGGCGGAAAGCTATAATGAGGCAGTTGCGGGAATCAGGGATGCGATCCATTCGATTGACGATACATCAGCCAGATTTGTGGACTCCGTATCCAGCATAACGGAACAGATGACTCATGTCAGCAATGCATCCTCCGATAATGAAGCCGGTGTGGATGACATTATTGAAAAGAACAATCTGACGACTCAAACGGCAGATTCCATCATTGATATCGCAAAGGAAAATAAGGACAATGCGGAGGCAATCAAAAACATAATTGACCGTTTCCGCGAGGAGTGACATGGCAGCACCTACAGATGATCTGTGAGATCTTCTGTAGGTGCTTTTTGCATACTGTGAAAGAAATGATTTGTCAGTTGAAAAATCAGGCATTTAAAGATATACTTAAAAAGATAACGTTAAGGTCGGAAAGACAGATATCTTGAAATGGTTTAAGCAGGAGGATTTCAGGGAATGGAACAGTACAAACAGGAATTTATCGAGTTTATGATGGAT
>CAMGRE010000179.1 GCA_946061355.1 uncultured bacterium
CAACGGTAAAAGGAAGGCTCCCGGACAGAGACAGGAGCCTTCTTCTTTATCTGCGATCACCATGCAGGAAGAGGAGAGAATACATACCCATATCAGGGAATTGGACAGAGTGCTGGGCGGAGGTATCGTGCCCGGTTCTCTTGTGCTGGTGGGAGGAGATCCGGGGATCGGCAAATCGACCCTCCTGTTACAGGTATGCAAATATCTGTCCGATGACGGCAGGGATGTACTTTATATATCGGGAGAGGAGTCACTGCAGCAGATCAAGCTGCGTGCCGTGCGCATCGGTACCTTCACGGATCACCTGCAGCTTTTATGCGAGACGAACCTTGATGAGATCGAGGACGTGATCAGCAGGAAAAAACCGGAGGCGGTCGTGATCGACTCGATTCAGACAATGTATCAGAATGAAGTTTCTGCGGCGCCGGGCAGCGTGTCCCAGGTGCGTGAGGCTACGGGAGTATTTCTGCGGCTCGCCAAGGGAATGAATATTCCCGTCTTTATCGTCGGACATGTTACCAAAGAGGGTACGGTCGCCGGCCCGAGGGTGCTTGAGCATATGGTGGATACCGTGCTCTATTTTGAGGGAGACAGACATGCATCCTACCGGATCCTGCGCGGCGTGAAGAACCGCTTTGGCTCGACGAATGAGATCGGTGTGTTCGAGATGCGCCAGTGCGGTCTTGTTGAGGTGGAAAATGCCTCGGAATATATGCTGACCGGCAGGCCGGAAGGCGCCAGCGGCTCAGTGGTGGTCTGCTCCATGGAGGGAACGAGACCGATCCTGCTGGAAGTACAGGCGTTAGTATGCCAGAGTAATTTCGGCATGCCGAGACGCCAGGCAATGGGAACGGATTACAACAGGGTGAACCTGTTGATGGCGGTTTTGGAGAAGAGGATGGGGCTGCCGATGTCAGGCTGTGATGCGTATGTCAACATTACGGGAGGCATTAAGATGGTGGAGCCGGCCATCGATCTGGGTATTGTCCTCGCCATCGTGTCAAGCTTCAGGAACCGCCCGGTCGATGAGAAGACGGTCGTGTTTGGGGAAGTCGGCCTGAGCGGTGAGGTGCGCAGCGTCGGTATGGCGGAGCAGCGCGTCGCTGAGGCGGCGAAGCTAGGATTCACTACATGTATCCTGCCGAAAGCCGTGGAGGATATGCTACGTTCCCAGAAGAGCATTCCGAAAGGAATAGAAATAAAGGGAGTAGCTTCCGTCAAAGAGGCTGTAAACCTGATCTGATATGAGAAAATTATTTTCAAAGGAGGATTCTGTTATGACACCAAAAGAAAAAGCCTTTGCCACACTGGCAAAGACCATGATTCAAAATCTGAAAAAGAGAGGGATGGAAGGACATTACTTTGATGACTGCGCCTCTCTTGTGTCTTATCTGAAAGAGACACTGCCGGGTGACAGTGTGATCGCATGGGGAGGAAGTATGTCTGTCGGGGAAAGCGGTGTGATGGATATGCTGAAAGCCGGAACCTATCAGTTGATTGATCGTTCTGCGGCAAAGACGCCGGAGGAGTCACGGGAACTTTTCAGCCGTGCCGTGCTTTCGGATTATTTCTTTATGAGCGCCAATGCCATCACCATCGACGGAGAACTTGTCAATATTGACGGCAGCGGCAACCGTGTGGCATGTCTGTGCCATGGCCCTTCGCACGTATTTCTGATTGTAGGCCGCAATAAGGTCACATCCACGCTGGATGACGCGATTCGCAGAGTGCATGATATTGCGAGCCCTGCCAATACCGTCCGCCTTAATCTCAATACACCCTGCAGTGTCACGGGACGGTGCGCGGACTGCCAGTCACCCGACTGTATCTGCTGCCAGACAGTGATCACAAGACATTCCAGACAGCCCGGCAGGATCCAGGTATTCCTGGTCAATGAGGAACTGGGTTATTAAGCGTTCAGAAACTCCTGCAGTTTCTCAATGACGTTGATACATATATAATCGGCGGCTGCTTTCACATGATCGCGGCCGCTTTTCATTGCGTAGGAGACGGCACATTCCCGGAACATGGCGACGTCATTCTCACTGTCTCCGAAGCACAATGTTTTGGTCAGATCAATGTTTTCTATCGAGGCAAGAGCCCTAAGGGCAGTGCCCTTGTTGACTCCCTGCATGGTAAAGTCAAGCCATCCGTTGCCGCCGTCCATCACCTGCAGCACATCGTCATATTTCGCATGAAACCATTGTTCCCTGTCTGCGGGAATCCCGGTCTGCCACCAGATAGAAATCTTATTTTTTTCTGTATGGATATCATGATAATCCGCAACTCCGATGGGAGGAGGGGACAGAATCCCGTCCATCAGCGCAATGAATTCCTTACGGTCCGCAAGTGTATACAAATCACGTTTGCTGGATACGATCGTTTCTGTATTGGGTTGACATAACATATCATCCAACAATTGATACGAGAGCTCTTCCGGGATATTCTTTTCGTAGACGGTCTGTTCCTGTTTGACGATCAGGCTGCCGTTTTCGCAGATCAGGGAGATATCGTCAAGAACCGGCGCAAAGAGCGATTTCATATTCTTATAGGTCCGTCCGCTTGCAGCAACGAAACTCACTCCCTTTTTCTTAAATTCCAGGATCAGATCATATACCAGAGGATTCAGTTTCGTCTTTTCCTCACCTAACAGTGTACCGTCCAGATCGCTGACGATGGTTGTGATTTCTTTTCCGTGTATTTTCATTTTTGTATTCCTCCGATGCCATAACATAAAAAATCTGAAAAATCTTCACAGACTTTTCAGATTATATAAACAAGAGCAGGGGAAGAGGGATTCGAACCCCCATGGACGGTTTTGGAGACCGTAATACTGCCATTGTATGATTCCCCTATCTGGCGTTTGGTTTCGCCGACTTGCCTATTATAACATAAGGTCAATGCACCCGCAAGTGTTTTTGCTCTTGTTATTCCGGTTTTTATGTGTTATATTTTTGGAAAATAATGGAATGAAACGGATAAAGGCTAATCAAAAAACAAGAAACATGGAAAATTTTGAAAAAATTATGAAAAAAGTTTAAAAATGTGTTGACAAATTAAAGAGACATGTTATAATAAGATCATACAAAAGAAAAGTTCATATAGATCAAGTAACAAAGGAAAATCTAATGAAAGGAAGGTACGGACCACCGGAAAGGTAAGATGAAGTACATGGATCACATGTACAAAGGACAGAGGAAAAAAGTGATTCGGTCGAGTACAGGAGAAGAGGAGTAACGCAGATACATAGAAACTCGTTACAGTACAGAAGTACAAAAGATGAGACTTGGAAAGATGCGGATAGAATAGGAGGTAAAGTCCATTGGATAGCATGTTTTGAAGGAAGTATGTTTCGGATATGAACATACTTCCTTCTATTTTTGCACTTTTTTGTAGAAACAATGGGAAAAATAAGGTATACTCAAAGTATATAGAAAATGGGAACCGGGAGAAAAATTCATGGCAGACAAGAGAGAGTTATCCAGACGGGAACTGCGCAGAAAAAGAAGAATACGCAATCAGATCCTTGCATATATTTCATTTTGTATGATCCTTGTATTGCTTCTTGTGGGCATTGTTCTGGGCGGCAGGACACTTTATACGCATATTGAGGAAAAACGTCAGGAGAAAGCACTGGCAGAGGAATTGGCGGCCATGGAGGAAAGCATGAGCAATGCTGAGGCAGAAGAGGATGAGACCGAGGCCGAGGATGTTGTGGAAGAATATACAGAGGATGATCTGTTAAAGGATATGGTGGATGCCAGCATCGGAGAGATGACGGTTGAGGACCGTGTGGCCGGACTGTTTCTGACGACTCCGGAGACGCTGACCGGAGTGGGAAAAGTAACTGTCGCGGGTGACGGTATGGAGAAGTCTTTGGCGGAGTATGCTGTGGGAGGTCTTGTATTTACGGAAAAATCCGTGTCACCATCATCTCTCGGCAAAGATAAATTCGGTGAGATCGTGTCCGGAACGGTGGCAAGGAGCAAGTATCCGCTGTTCTTCATTCTGGATAATGGGGAGGAAGTGGAGAATGTTTCCGATTATGGCATCAATATGGAATTTGAGGATAAATCCGGGAATGAATCCCGATCCGTATTCCGCACGGCGATGCTTCCGGAGTTGATGAATGAGACAACGTCAGAGGAGGCAGCACAGGGGATCACGACAGCGCTGATTCTGGCGGAGAACGAGGAGGATATCGTGGCAGCCTGCCTGCAGGCTTGGGAAAACGGCGCTGATCTGTTGTATGTACCGGACAGGTTCGCGGAGGCGTACGAGGGGCTTCTGGCTGAAATACAGGGAAATGAAGACAGAGAGGGAAGGCTCAGGGATTCCATGGAGCGCATTTACCGGATGAAATATGCAAACCGCGCAAATGTTGAGGGCGAATGATTGCGGTTGCGGGCAACGGGAGAATCTGACGGACGGAGAGAACCGGCGCACGGAGAATAAAATTTGGTGTTGACAAAAATTTAAGAGTTTAGTATACTATGTCTTGTCCGCTGGAAGCGGATGAGATATGCGATAGTAGTACAGTTGGTAGTACGCCACCTTGCCAAGGTGGAGGTCGCGGGTTCGAGTCCCGTCTGTCGCTCTG
>CAMGRE010000180.1 GCA_946061355.1 uncultured bacterium
GCCTTGCCATTCTTGTCCGGCACAAACAGCCTGACCAGGATTGCGCCGTAATCCGTAATCTGCGCTTTCATCCCGTTTTTGTTCTCAAGCGTATAGAGCGTTGCTTCCTTTCCATCCTTTGTGATTCCAAACTTTTCCTTTTTCATACCCTTTTTCTTCTCCTTCTCTATTTATCTTGTGCGCAACGCGCATGCGGAAACCATCGGCTTCCTCGTCACAACTCCACGCGTCCCTCAAGCGCACGCAGAAGTGTCACTTCATCAATGTATTCCAGATCTCCGCCGACCGGCACACCGCTCGCGATCCTTGTGACTTTGATCCCCGTTGGTTTGATCAGCTTACTGATATACATGGCCGTCGTCTCTCCCTCAAGGCTGGAGTTTGTGGCAATAATCACCTCATCGACGTCTCCCTGCAGGCGTGTCATCAACTCCTTCAGTTTGATATCTCCCGGACCTATGCCCAGCATGGGCGAGATCGCACCGTGTAGTACATGATATACACCTTCATACTTTCCGGTTTTCTCATAGGCAGCCAGATCCCTTGTATTCTCCACGACCATAATCACCCGCTGATTCCGTCTGGGATTCGCACAGACGGGACAGATGTCCTGATCCGTAAGGGTATAACATTTCTGACAATACCGTACATTTGCCCGCGCATCCAGAATTGCATTGGCAAAACGCTCAACGCGCTCCTTCGGAAGATTGATCAGATAAAAAGCCAGCCTCTGCGCTGACTTATTACCAATGCCGGGGAGCCCTGCAAGCTCTTCAATTAACCGATTGATATGTCCGCTGTATAAGTCCATCAGAACGGAAGCCCTCCACCCAGACCAAGTCCGCCTGTCATCTTGCCCATAAGCTCTGCATTTGCCTCATCCGCCATACGCAGCGCCTCATTTGCAGCGGCCATCACAAGATCCTCCAGCATCTCGATATCGTCCGGATCCACCACTTCCTCAGACAGGTTCACTTTTGTGATCTCTTTCTTACCGGTAACTGTGACCTCAACAGCACCGCCGCCTGCCTTGGCCGTGAACTCCTTCGTCTCCAGCTCCTTCTGATTCTCCTCCATCTGACGCTGCATTCTCTGCGCCTGCTTCATCAGATTCGCCATATTCCCCGGCATTCCTCCTCCGGGAAAACCTCCTCGTTTTGCCATGTTATTCTTCCTCCTCTATCTCCATATTGATCATGGATTGCAGATCCACATATGTGTCTTCAAATCTTCTGTCGTCCTGCATGGTCTGAATGGTCACTTCCACAGACTTTCCTATAACATCCGACAACATTTGCTCCAGTTGCTGTTTGTTTTCCGGCTGTTTCGTAAAATAATCGGACGCCAGTCCGTCCGGAAATACAATCATCAGTTTATTGTCACCGCCCAGAGTGAGTTTTGCCTCTCTCAGATACTGTTTCATCGGCTGTGCAGCGTTCCCCGCCACACTGCCCCATCGCTGTACGAGCTGCTGCACCTCCTCAGGTATCGCCTTCGGAAGCGGCGGGCGCTCTCTCCTGACCGCTGCGGCCGTTCCTCCATCCATCATCTGCCCTGCAGGGACATCTCCCTGTCCCGCGATGACCACGCCGTTTTCCAGCTTATGCTCCAGCTCACGGATACGATCCAGCAACGCTTCCTGATTCTTTTCCATTGCAGGTTTACACAGCCTGATCAATGCCATCTCAAGCACGATCCGCTTCTGTGTGGCATATCTGATCTTATCGGACAGCTCCGAAAAATTCCTGATATAACGCATGATGACCGGAAGCTCCACGAGCTCTGCCTCCTCCTTCAGGTTCTGAAGATTATCAGAGGACATATCGATCACATCCTCGATGTCATCCGAAGTCTTGGCCAGCAGAAGATTGCGCAGATACCATGTGAAATCCGCCACAAACTGACCCATCTCCCTGCCCTGCATGACAATCTCCTCCAGGAGCATGATACATCCTGTCACATCCCTGTCAAGAATCAGCCTTAAGAGTCTGCTGAATACAGCGGTGTCCACCGCGCCCAGCACATCCAGTACTTTGTCATACGTAAGCCGCTGTCCGAAATGAAATGCGATGCATTGATCTAGCAGACTAAGCGCATCTCGCATGGAACCATCCGCCGTCTTTGCCAGGTATTTAAGCGCCCGCTCTTCCACATCCACGTTCTCCGCCTGCATGAGTTCACGCAGCCTGTCCGTAATCGTATCTATGGAAATGCGCTTGAAATCATATCTTTGACAGCGCGAAAGGATCGTGACCGGAATCTTGTGCACCTCTGTCGTGGCAAGAATGAATATCACGTAACCGGGCGGCTCCTCCAATGTCTTTAACAGAGCATTGAACGCGCCTATGGAGAGCATATGAACCTCGTCAATGATATAGACCTTATATCTGCCCTGAGTCGGCGAATAGGAAACCTCTTCCACAATCTCACGAATGTTATCCACGCCGTTATTGGAGGCTGCATCGATCTCGATCACGTTTATGCTGGCTCCCGAAGCAATTGCCCTGCAGCTCTCACACTCCCCGCACGGGCTGCCGTCCACCGGATATTCACAATTCACGGCCTTTGCAAAAATCTTTGCTATGGTTGTCTTGCCGGTTCCTCTGGTGCCACAGAACAGATACGCATGTCCGACCCGTTCCGCCTTAATCTGATTTTTTAATGTTGTTACAATATGGTCCTGCCCTTTTACATCCTCAAAATTGTCCGGGCGGAACTTCCTGTATAATGCTGTATAAGCCATTGCATCCGCTCCTGTTTATGACATGCGTGTCATATTGCTAATCACCAAAGCTGATGCCCAGCATTTTTGCTTCCTGAATGATAGTCGCATCGGGAGAAACCATCTTGAGCTTGCCTGCCACATCCTCAAGAGGCACTTTGATGATCTCGCGATTCCTGATTCCTACCATGAATCCGTATTCACCGTTTAGGATCAGCTTGGCTGCCTCAGAGCCCAGACGGCTGGCAAATACACGGTCATACGGACAGGGACTGCCGCCACGCTGCATATGTCCCGGTACGGTAACGCGCACTTCACTGCCTGTCTTTTCCTGAATTCTTGCCGCCACTTCATAGGAAACACTGGGGTACGGAGTCGTCTCCATCTTTTTCTTGTAATCCTTCTTGGAAAGCGCCGCATCCTCTTTGGAAATCGCACCTTCCGCAACCGCCAGAATCGTAAAACGGCTGCCCTTTCTGTTGCGCTCATTGATCGCTTCCACCACTTTATCAATATCATAAGGGATCTCAGGGATCAGAATGATATCCGCACCGCCTGCCATACCGGCGTTCAGCGTAAGCCATCCCACCTTATGTCCCATGATCTCCACAATAAACACGCGTCCGTGTGAAGAAGCCGTGGTGTGGATACAGTCAATCACTTCCGTCGCAATATTGACCGCGCTCTGGAATCCGAACGTCATATCCGTTCCCCACAGATCATTGTCGATCGTCTTGGGAAGCGTCACCACATTCAGCCCCTCTTCGCGGAGCAGATTTGCCGTCTTGTGAGTCCCGTTTCCGCCCAGGATCACCAGACAGTCAAGCTGCAGCTTATAATAATTCTGCTTCATGGCCTCTACCTTATCAAGACCATTCTCATCAGGCTCTCTCATCAGCTTAAAGGGCGTTCTGGAACTTCCGAGGATCGTTCCTCCCTTTGTCAGGATACCGGAAAAATCAGCACCCGTAAGCATTCTGAAATTGCCGTAGATCAATCCCTTATAACCGTCCAGGAATCCATAAATCTCTACTTCCTCCGTTGCGTTTACCATTGTTTTCACCACGCCACGCATAGCGGCATTCAAAGCCTGACAATCCCCTCCGCTGGTCAACATACCGATTCTTTTCATTACTGCAGCCTCCTTTATCTTTGTTACATTATAAGAACAGTTTCTCCCCATGTACTTTTTTCATTATATAATATTTGAAAAAGATACTCAATGATTAGTTGACTTGTCTGCCGGAAAACCTTATAATAATTCAGTCGGCAGAGGATCTGCCAACTGAATGGAGACGTATCGAAGCGGTCATAACGGGGCGCACTCGAAATGCGTTTGCCCTCCGGGGCACGAGGGTTCGAATCCCTCCGTCTCCGCGCAAAAAAAGGATTGCCGCATAATGCAGCAATCCTTTCTATTTGCATTTATATTACTATTTTGCAGAACATTCCATAGCAGCCATCGTCTGACGGAATCTCTACTTCCTTATCGCATGCCACAGATACCAGACAAATCCCACTATCCCACACAAACCTGCCGCTCCCTGGCTCCAGTTCCGGATCGTTCCGGGATCAGCCTCCGCGCACAGCAAAACGGCATACATGGCAGCATACCCCGCCAACGCCAAAACTACTGCGGCAGCGGCCAGACAAACGATCTGAAAAGAATCATTCTGTTTTTTTATCTGCTGATTCATATTGCATTCCTCTTTCCTCTCTATTCTTCTTTTATTTTAAAAAGAGTATGCAAAACAAACCATCTTAAGCAGGTAAAATGAATGTGAAAAATATGTAAAATCGACGCAGATTATCTGTCAGCCTTTGGCTGCTGCTCTGTGATATAGTGGATATTTC
>CAMGRE010000181.1 GCA_946061355.1 uncultured bacterium
TAGGATCGATGCTCGGCATCCCGATCATCCTGGTCGGCATCTTGTTCGGGCTGTCGGAAACGCTGGTTCCCATCGGCATCTGGGTATTCAGTCTGGCGGTACTGTTCCAGGTTGTCACCCTTCCGGTGGAGTTTAATGCTTCCAGACGTGCGGTGGAGACACTTGACAGACAGGGAATCCTCGCGGGAGAGGAAGTCAGACAGTGCCGCAAGGTGCTGGGTGCAGCGGCATTTACCTATGTGGCTGCAGCGGCCGCATCCATTCTGCAGCTACTCAGACTGCTGATACTGTTTGGCGGAAACAGGAGAAACGATTGAGAGATACAGACAGAACACAGACCGCAAACGGGCGGGAACTGGTACTCGATATCCTGATGACGGTGGCGAGGCAGCAGGAGTACAGCCATATCGTGATCCGGAGCGTACTGGAGAAATACGATTATCTGGAAGCGCGGGAAAAAGCGTTTATCAAGCGTCTCGCGGAAGGGACGCTGGAGCGGCAGATCCAGCTCGATGACATATTGAACCGTGTTTCCAGTGTAAAAGTCAATAAGATGAAACCGATGATCCGCTGTCTGCTCAGGATGAGTACGTATCAGATGATATTTATGGACAGCGTGCCGGACAGCGCCGTGTGTAATGAGGCGGTAAAACTCGCAAAGAAGCGGGGGTTTGCTTCTCTGACAGGGTTTGTGAACGGCGTGCTCAGAAACATCGGGAGAAGGAAGGCAGAGCTGGCGTTGCCGGATGGAAATCCGGAAAGCAAAGAGTATCTGTCCGTGAAATATTCCATGCCCCGATGGATCGTGGAAAAATGGATGGCAGAGCAGGGCATGGAACGGACGGAACGGATCCTGAGAGGTCTGTTGATTGAGAGACCGGTGACGGTAAGGGCGGACAGCCGCCTGACTTTGCCGGAATGTGAAACGCTGAAGAGAGAACTGGAATCGGACGGCGTGATCGTCCGTGACAGCGGGATCCTTCCATATACATGGTATCTGGAGAACACGGAAGGCTTAAAGCGTCTTCCTTCATTTGCGTCAGGGAAACTGAAAGCACAGGATGTCAGCTCCATGCTGGCAGTGTTAGCTGCCGGCATCCAAGAGGGAGATCTTGTGGTGGATGTGTGCGCTGCGCCGGGTGGCAAGACCTTTTTTGCCTCAGAACTCGCGGGAGCAGACGGTCATGTGATCTCCAGGGATGTGTCGGAATATAAACTTTCTCTGCTGGAGGAGAGTAAAGACAGCTTTCGAGCGGAGAATGTGGAAATACAGATGTGGGACGGCAGGGAATACGATGAGACACTGGAAGAAAAGGCAGATGTGGTACTCGCGGATGTCCCGTGTTCGGGGCTCGGTGTGATCGGCCGCAAAAAAGACATCAAATACCGGGTGACGCCGGAGAGTATAGCGTTGCTTCCGAAACTGCAGAAAGAGATTCTCACCAATGCTCAGCGGTATGTCAGGCCGGGCGGCGTTTTATTGTTTTCTACATGCACCATCAATAAAGAAGAGAATGAGGAGATCCTTTCATGGCTGCTCTCGGAATTTCCGTTCCATGCGGAGAGCATTGTATCCCGGATGCCGGAGTGCATCCTAAAGGAGGAACCGGAGCGGGAGAGCGCCGGGAACGGGTATCTGCAGCTCTTGCCGGGGATCCACGGGACGGACGGATTTTTCCTGGCAAGACTGGTAAAGGACGGAGGAATTTAGCAGGATGGATCAGAAGACGGATATGAAATCCCTGACCTTTGAGGAACTGAAAGCAGTGCTCATCGATATGGGGGAGAAGCCCTTCCGGGCAGCCCAGATCTATCAGTGGATGCATCAGAAGCTTGCGGGCAGTTTTGATGAGATGACGAACATATCCGCAGAACTTAAGGGAAAACTGGCAGAGCGGTTTACGTATACATGTCTTACGCCCGTGCAGGTTCAGGAGTCCAAACTGGACGGCACGAAGAAATTTCTGTTCCGTCTGGCGGATGACAATGTGGTGGAGAGTGTGTATATGCGCTATCACCATGGGATTTCCGTGTGCATTTCCTCGCAGGTAGGCTGCCGTATGGGGTGCCGGTTTTGCGCCTCCACGCTGGATGGACTGGAGCGGAACTTAGCGCCATCGGAGATGCTCGATCAGATCTATGCGATCAGCCGGTATACGGGAGAGCGGGTTTCCAATGTCGTTGTGATGGGAACCGGGGAACCACTTGATAATTATGACAATCTTGTTATTTTCATAAAATTGCTCAATGACGAGAGAGGACTACACATCAGCCAGCGCAATATCACGGTGTCCACTTGCGGCATCGTGCCGAATATGAGACGGCTGGCAGACGAGAAACTGCAGATCACGCTGGCGCTCTCTCTGCACGCGACGACGGATGAGAAGCGCAAGCGGTTGATGCCGGTCGCCAACCGTTACAGCCTGTCGGAAGTGCTCGCTGCATGTGCGTATTATTTTGAACAGACGGGAAGGCGGATCACGTTTGAATACAGTCTGGTGGGCGGCGTCAATGATACGGATCAGGACGCTGCGGAGTTGTCGGAGATCGCGTCGGGGCTCTGCTGTCATGTGAATCTGATCCCCGTCAACCCCATCAAAGAGAGGGATTATGTACAGTCCGGGAAGGCAAGGATCGCAGCATTCCGGGAAAAGCTGGAGAGGAATAAGGTTACCGTGACCGTGCGCCGGGAGATGGGGAGAGATATCGATGGCGCCTGCGGACAGCTGCGCAGACGGCATATTGAGAACGCCTGAGAGACGGCATTCTTGAAAATGAGCTATACATGTGCTAAGATAATAAAATGTACGTGAGCGCGTGCTTGCGGGTATATAAGCGCAGATCGTGCGTGGGAGGCAGCAAAGTGATACAATCATTTTCCATAACGGATATCGGAAAACGCAGAAAACTGAATCAGGACTATGTTTTTTCGTCAGTATGCCCTGTGGGGAAACTTCCGAATGTATTCGTGGTGGCAGACGGCATGGGCGGACACAATGCCGGGGATTATGCTTCCAAATGTACGGTGGAGAAGATGGAGCAGAAGATACGGGAATCTTTTGAAGAGAATCCGGTCCGCGTGCTGAGAAGCGCTATTGAGTATGCCAACAGTTATATCCGCAGGCAGGCGAAGGAGAATGCGAGTCTGGCAGGCATGGGTACGACAGTTGTGGCTGCCACCGTGTGCGGAAATGTGCTTGAAGTGGCAAATGTAGGCGACAGCAGGCTCTATATCGCGAATGACAAAGAGATCAGACAGATTACAAGAGACCATTCCCTCGTGGAGGAGATGGTGCGGATGGGCGGCATCGACAAGCAGGCGGCAAAGGTTCATCCGGATAAAAATATTATTACGAGAGCAGTCGGGGCTCTGGATACCGTGGAGGCCGATTTCTTTCAGACAGTGCTGCAAGAGGGAGATATTGTTCTGCTGTGTTCGGATGGACTGACGAATATGCTTGAGGATGAAGAGATCCGTCAGATCATATGCAGCGGGGAGAGTCTTAGGAAGCGGGCGGAGATGTTGATCGATGCAGCCAACAACAACGGCGGAAAAGATAATATTTCAGTGATATTGGTGGATCCGTTCGCAGATGAGGTGAAGGAATGATTAAAATAGGAATGCTGGTAGGTGACCGGTATGAGGTAGTGGAAAAGATCGGCACCGGTGGTATGTCTGATGTATATAAAGCAAAAGACCGGAAACTGAACCGTTTTGTCGCAGTCAAGGTTTTGAAGCAGGAGTTCAGTGAAAACACAAATTTTGTTTCCAAATTCAGGAGTGAGGCGCAGGCTGCTGCAGGGCTCATGCATCCCAACATCGTCAATGTCTATGACGTTGGAGAGGATAACGATATCTATTATATCGTGATGGAGCTTGTGGAAGGCATCACGCTGAAAAAGTATATTGAGAAGAAAGCGAGACTCTCCGTTAAGGAGTCGGTCAGCATTGCCATACAGGTTTCCATGGGCATCGAGGCGGCCCACAACAACCATATCATTCACAGAGACATCAAGCCTCAGAATATCATTATTTCCAAGGACGGAAAAGTCAAGGTGACAGACTTCGGAATTGCAAAGGCTGCCACCAGCAATACGATCACCTCCAATGTGATGGGATCGGTTCACTATACCTCGCCGGAGCAGGCGCGTGGCGGCTACAGTGATGAGAAGAGTGATATCTATTCACTTGGCATCACACTGTTTGAGATGCTTACCGGGCGGGTTCCTTTTAACGGAGACACCACGGTTGCCATTGCGATCAAGCATATTCAGGAGCCTATGCCTTCTCCGAGGGAATTTGTGCCGGAGATCCCGGTCAGTGTGGAACAGATCGTATTTAAATGTACGCAGAAGAGCCCTGACAGAAGATATCAGAAGATGGCGGAGGTGATCGATGATCTGAAGCGATCGCTGATCAGCCCTGATGAAAACTTTGTCGTGATCGATACGGAGGATCTGTCGGGACAGACCAGAGTGGTAACGCAGGAAGACTCTGCCAAGGCGAAAAAGCGGGAAAAAAGGGAAGATGATTCGCTGCGGCTGAATGATACCGGCAAGGTGGCTGTGAAGAAGA
>CAMGRE010000182.1 GCA_946061355.1 uncultured bacterium
GCCGGGATGATGTTGTTCCGTGAGCAGAGCGGAGTAATCAGTCTGGATTACTGCTGGATCAGTCCGGACGTCACAGATGGGTTCTTCACGATGGCAGCAGAGGCGATAGACAGCTTGAATGACCGCTATTCCGGGGATAGCGGAATGGAAATGGTTCTTTCGACAGATCAGGCAGAAAAACTGTACTCACATCTGCTGGGGGAAAAGAGAGAACATATCACGATATATAAGGGGCATTTGGATACACGGTGGGAAGAAATGACAGGAGTATAATTCCGCATGTATGGCGGAGAAAGGGGAAGTGTGTATGTATACACCAAAGGACAGAGAAGCAATAAAGGAAATAGAGGGAACACCTGAGGTCAGAGTACAGGATAATGCTGTTCTGGGAGATCAGCAGGTTGCTCCGGTACAGAATCCGGGTCAGCAGATGCAGGCTGTCGCACAGGAGGAGCAGATTATCATACAAGCGCAGGATCAGCAGATGCAGGCTGCCGTACAGGAGAATCAGATTGCTCCTACACGGGAACTTTTTCTGAAACAAACGAAAAAGATGAAGGACACTGCAAAATTAGGCAGGAAGACGCTTGGCTTCAAAGCTGATACCGAAGAGGAAAAGCAGAAAAATAAAAAGATAGAACTGGCAAAGCAGTTAACCAAAGAAGCGACAGCGGATACCATGTATGTCTATAAAGTGATCGAGGGCATCAATCTGGAAGAGAAGATTGACAGGTTGAAGACGGAAGATAAAAGGAGAGATTCGATCGGGAACGTACTGTTCAGGCTGGAGCAATACCATTTCAAACCGGAAATGTATTACAGCAGCAATATCAAAGCGAATCTGAAAGAGTACCTCTGGCTTGTGAGAGATTTCAACTATGTATATCATTCTGTTGCGGGTACAGAGTTGGCAGGCACCTATTGGACGCGGATCGTGAAGCTGCACCCTGTTTTCACATGTCTGGAAAAGCGATTACAGGTTTACTGTGAGCAGAACCGGATCCATCTGGATGGCACGGTATTAGGGGATGATGAGTTTGGTACAATGCTCACTCCGCAGGATCGTCTGGAGTGGTTTAACAGTGTGCAGGCATACAACGAGGTACAAGAGGAAGAACATCGGGCAGAAGAGCAGGAGGAAGAATACAGGGCAAAGATGCTGAGAGATCTTTTCGCGCCCCAAGAAGAACAGGAGGAAGAAGAACAGGAGGAAGAACAACAGGAAGAACAGCAGGAAGAACAGCAGGAAGAACAGGAGGAAGAACAGCAGGAAGAACAGGAGGAAGAACAGGAGGAAGAATACTGGGCAAAGACGCTGAGAGATCTTTTTGAGCCACAAGAAGAACAGGAGGACGAGGAGACTGCGCTTAACATTCAGGCAGAGGTGCAGAAACAGGAGCAGTTTAGAAAGGCGGATAATATCGGGGAGAATCTGGCCGGGGAACTGGAACGGGCGAAGGAAAACGGCGAAGACACAGAGGAGATTTTGGATGATCTGGAGGAAGTCCGGGAGGATCAGCAGAGGTTAAGAGGGCGTGAAGCCAAAGAAGAGACCGGAATGTCGAATGTGCAGTCACAGGAGTCGGTACAGGAGATGCCGGCACTGCAGATGACCAGGTTCATGGCGGTATCCAACTATTCGGATAGAATGAGCAACAGATCCAGAGCCGATTTGAGAGACCTGAATTACCAGCTGATGAGAGCCGGGCGTCAAGCCGTGAGGGAAAGAGATAAAGCCATCGCAGAGAAAGTTGCAGAGCGTGTGAACAAGTACGCGTTAGGAAACCGGTACGTTGTGGGATATACCAAGGAACGTGAGTTCCTGATGGATGCCATGAATGCAGTGGAAAAAGCGTTGGAAACTCTGCAAAAGGATCTCATGTCAATGGGAGAAGGAGCGGAAACGGAAGGTGTCCGGCAGGTGGTTCATGCAATGGAGGGTGTCCAGGGGTATTTTGAAAGGATGACGAATGGAACACTGCCGGGGGGTGTGGATCCAGACTACGATTACTCGGAGAAAGCTATGGAGGAAAAAGGAAATGTAGAGGGCAGAAGGAGAACAAAATTGATCAATGCGTTCAGTTATTGGAGTGATCAGAAGGATACGCCTCTGTTTGCACATGAACCTACCATAAATGATTTGAAGCAGCGCCTTGTTTCCAATTGTTATATGTTGGCGGGTGTGACCGGTCTGATAAACCAAAATCCGGATCTGATCAAGCAATGCATCCGGGATAATGGAAACGGTACGGTGACTGTGAGGCTATATGAAAGGCCGGAGGCGGAAGAGACAGAGACTCATACGACAAATGGAGATGACGACTTTGCGGAGTTGGAGATTCCCAAACCCGTACCGATCTATGTCACAGTGAAAAAGGAGATTCCCCGCATTGCCGGGGCTGACGCGCTGTCGGCGGGGGCATTGTGGATGCAGATGATTGAGAAGGCATGCGCCCATGTGGGGAGAAACGGGGCAAAGGGATACCGGTCGCTCTGGTATGGCGATGGAGGCGCCTTCCTGGAGCGTCTGCTGGGCGTTTCTCCGGAGGCGGTTTCAACCAATGATAAGGATGCGCTGTTTGAGAAACTACGCCGGGCGAGGGAGGATGGCTATGTCTATAATGCCGGAACCAAAAAAACAGCTGGCAGAGGATTGAGTACAGGTCATGCGTATGCAGTGCTCGGTGCAGAGGAGCGCGATGGCGTAAGATATGTCTGGCTGCGAAATCCGTACAGCAATATGTCAGCGAAGTATCGCAGTAGCGGCGTAAGGCATAGTACAGCCTCCGATATTTCTTCGGATGAAACGTACGGACAGTTCTATATAAAACTTGATGATTTTTGTCGGGACTTTACCAATGTAACATGTACTGATACCAATAAAGCGTTCCAGGTGTAATAGGAAGATAGCGGAAAATCACACAAGATATTAGTGTAATTTCACACCGAAATGGAGTAGAGACCCATGTGCTTGCCGGGAGGTAGGGACATGGGTTTTTGTGTTACTTCAATTTGTGGCATGCTTTTATTAAGTGTGTGCTAATTTGGCAGGATTCTGCGTTTGTTTGTGTGAGGGATTACGAATGAAGAGAGAATGGATCAAAAGAGCAAAGAGAGCGCTGGTGCTTCTGCTGGCGGTTGTGCTGATCGGACAGGTTGTTGACTGGCGTACGGTTGCGCTGCGGGCATCGGTCTGCCCCAACCATACGGAGCATGATGAGAGCTGTGGTTACGTGGCGGCGTCGGACGGACATCCGTGTAATCACGAGCATGATGATTCCTGCTACAAAGAAGTGACAGAATGTACGCATGATCATGATTCTTCCTGCTATGAGAAGGAGTTGGACTGCGAGGAGGATCATGACCATGAAGACTCCTGCTATAAGGAAAAACTGGTTTGCGATCATACCTGCAGCGAGGAATCCGGCTGTATCAAAAAGGAACTTGACTGCCATCATGAGCATGATG
The DNA here is from genome assembly GCA_946061355.1 of uncultured bacterium. GTDB lineage: Bacteria > Bacillota > Clostridia > Lachnospirales > Lachnospiraceae > VSOB01. Next base: position 3,469 of record CAMGRE010000182.1, read on the forward strand.
CTTCCTGTGGTTATGAGGCACCGACAGAGGGACATCCCTGCAACCACAGCTGTGAGCAGTGCAGCAATCTCAAGGGACCACGCAAATTCAGCAGCCGCAGCAATCTCAGGGCACCACACAGATTCAGCAGCCGGCAGAGCCGGAAGTGATGCCGCAGCAGGAACCTGCAGTCACGCCTCCATCGGACATAGAACCGAAGATCACCGGAAACGTGAAGGTGACGGTGGAGACAGCAGGGCATGCGAAACAGGGTACGGAGAATGAACCGGTAGTCAGCGGCATCAATGCAACTCTGATGACGGACACGGAAGCTGTGTTGAAGGCAACGCTGGAAACGGAAGAGAAGCAGGAAGTGCAGAAGGGCACGGATGCGGAGGTGCGTCTTGTTGTGACGAGACTCGCCGATGAGGGAGATGATGTGCCGGAGGATGCCAGAGCGCAGATCGAGAAGATGGTGGGTATCCTTACAGAGTATTACAAAGGTCTGAAGCTGGGAGGCTATATCGATATTGTTGTCGAGAAGAAGCTGGGCAGCGGTGAGTGGATGAATGTTGTTTCGACATATGACGATCTGGAGATCATGATCGATATTCCGGAAGAGTTGTTCCACACGGACAGTGATTACGTGATCATGCGCTATCATGACGGTTCCTGTGAACTGTTGAACGATATTGATGAGGATGGCAGGACCATCACCATACGTTCCGATAAGTTCTCCACCTACGCGATTCTGTATGCGCAGAAAGAGGAGCAGAAGAGTATCCTGCCGATGGTGATCAAGATCCTGTTCTGCGGAGCGGCAGTGTTGCTATTTCTGTGCTTTGTGATTCTGCTGAGAAGGCGGAGAGAGGAAGAGAAATAGCCGGTAGCAGAAAACCGCAAGAGAAAATAAAAAGAAATAACCGATAGAAGCAGAGCGCCTGCGGATAGATTCCGCAGGCGCTCGTTTTTTCGCTATGCCTTTTATTCTATTTTGGACGGAACCTCTTTTAGGCCATTCTCGTTGTCTTCTTCATATTCATATACGGTCGTGTAGATCTCGCCGTCCTCCCTGTCATTGGTGGCCTGGTCGGAGTAGACGCAGTTGCCGACCGCATCCC
>CAMGRE010000183.1 GCA_946061355.1 uncultured bacterium
AAAAGATGGAGCCTATAGTTGATGTGGTGATTCCCACTTACAAGCCACAGCAGAAATATCTTGATCTGCTCCGCATGCTGGCAGAACAGACGATAGCGGTGAACAGAATTATCGTGATGAACACCGAAGAGAAATATTACGAGGCGCTGACTTATGGAAATAAAGCGGTGAAGCGTTACCGGAATGTGGAGGTATACCACATTTCCAAACGGGAATTTGACCATGGAAACACAAGGAACAGGGCGGTCAAAAAATCAAAAGCACCTTATTTTGTCTGTATTACGCAGGATGCCGTTCCTACGGATGAATATCTGATCGAAAACCTGATCCGCCCGCTTCAGAGGGAGGATGTGGCAGTTTCCTACGGACGCCAGCTTCCGGAGGCGGACTGTTTGCCGATCGAACGCTTTACCAGAGAGTTCAATTATCCGGAGGAATCCTGTATCAAGGGCAAAGATGATATTGACAGGCTGGGGATCAAGACTTTTTTCTGCTCCAATGCATGTGCTGCCTATAAACGTGATGTATTTGAGGAAAGAGGCGGCTTTCTCCATCATACAATATTTAATGAGGATATGATCTATGCGGCGGGAGCGGTATTGGCCGGATGGAAGATTGCATATGCGGCGGATGCGCGGGTTTATCACTCACACAATTATTCCTGGAAAGAGTATTTCCACAGGAATGTGGATCTGGGGGTATCGCAGGCGGATCATCCGGAGATCTTTGAACAGGTAAAATCCGAGTCGGAAGGAATCCGGCTGGTGAAAATGACGGCGCAGTGGCTGAAGGAAAACGGCTACGGAAATCAGATACCGTTACTTTTCTGGAACAGCGGGTGGAAATATCTGGGATATCAGATCGGGAAGCATTATCAGAAGCTGCCCCGCGCATTTGTGAAAAAATGCAGTATGAACCGGAGCTATTTTAGAGGATAGTCAGAAAGGCAGGGTTAAATTATGTGTGGAATTGTAGGATATATCGGAAAGCGCCAGGCGGCGCCAATTATCCTGGACGGACTTGCAAAACTGGAATACAGAGGATATGATTCTGCCGGAATGGCAGTTTTTGACGGAGAAAAGGTCAATGTGAAGAAAGCGGTGGGCCGGCTCAAGGTGCTGGAGGAGCTCACTCATGACGGAGCTACCATGCCGGGAACGGTGGGAATTGGTCATACGAGATGGGCGACGCACGGGGCACCGAGCGATGTGAATTCCCACCCTCATTTTAACGGTGATAAAACGATCATGGTGGTTCACAACGGAATCATTGAGAATTATATTCCGCTGCGCGCCAAGCTCCAGAAAAAGGGGTATGAATTCGTGTCCGAGACAGATACGGAAGTTGTTGCGCAGATGCTCGACTATTATTATGACGGAAATCCGATGGAGACGATCTTGAAGGTGCTTCACCGCATTGAGGGGTCCTATGCGCTGGGCATCATGTTTGCGGATCATCCGGGAGAGCTTTTTGCCGCCAGAAAAGGCAGTCCGCTTGTCGTTGGACAGAGTGAAGAAGGATGCTTCATTGCCTCAGATGTGCCGGCGATCTTAAAGTATACGAGAACGGTTTATTTTGTGGATGAGCAGGAGGTCGTGAGACTTGAGCCTGATCATATGCATTTCTATACGCTTGATGAGGAGGAGATCGAGAAACAGCCGACGACCATCGAGTGGGATGCGGATGCAGCCGAGAAGGCGGGCTATGAGCATTTTATGTTAAAGGAAATGTATGAGCAGCCCAAAACCGTCACGGATACATTGCTTCCGCGTATCAAAAAAGACACGATCGAGATCGAAGAACTTGGCCTCTCTGATGAGGAGATCGCCAAAATCCGCAAGATACATATCGTTGCGTGCGGTTCCGCATATCACGCGGGCGTTACAGGCAAATATGTGATTGAAGGACTGGCAAGGATTCCGGTTGAGGTGGATCTGGCATCTGAGTTCCGTTACCGCAACCCGATTCTGGAGGAAGGGGCGATGGTCATCGTCATCAGCCAGTCGGGAGAGACTGCGGATACACTGGCGGCGCTCAGGGAGTCAAAGGCGCGCGGCTTCAAGGTGCTCGGTATCGTCAATGTGGTGGGAAGCTCCATTGCAAGGGAAGCGGACAATGTGATGTATACCTGGGCGGGACCGGAGATCGCCGTGGCGACCACCAAGGCATACAGCGCTCAGCTGATTGCTCTGTATCTCCTTGCATTGAAGTTCGCCTCCGTGAAAAAGACAGTCAAAGAAGAGGAATACAAAAAGCTGCTCAGAGATCTGAAGCGTCTTCCCGATCAGATCGAGCTCTTATTGAATAATAAGAAAAATATCCAGCATTTTGCGAACCGCTATATCGGTGCGAGGGACATTTTCTTTATCGGAAGAGGAATTGACTATGCGATTTCACTGGAAGGATCGCTGAAACTGAAAGAGATTTCCTATATCCACTCGGAGGCTTATGCTGCCGGAGAATTAAAGCACGGCACGATTTCCCTGATTGAGGAGGGGACACTTGTAGCGGCGGTTTCCACTCAGCCTGATCTGTATCAGAAGACGATCAGCAATATGGTCGAGGTCAAGGCGAGAGGAGCGTTTGTGCTTGCGGTGACGAATGAGGGCAACAAAGAGATCGAGAAGGCGGCCGATTACGTCATCTATATTCCGGAGACGAATCCTTATTTTGCCAATTCGCTGGCAATCATTCCGCTGCAGCTGTTTGGATACTATGTGGCAGTGGGCAGAGGCTGTGATGTGGATAAACCGAGAAACCTGGCGAAATCCGTGACGGTGGAGTAAAACTGCATGGCCTTTCGGGCAAAGCAGCAGTGTGCTTTTATACGATTTTTTATGGCGGAACGGTCATGATTGAGAACCGTTCCGCTTTTTTTCATAAAAAATATAGAATTCTATCACAATTTAGACACAATTACTTTCTATACTACGAATTATCAAAAGGAAATGAAATGTGTGGACATGGATCAAATGAAGTGTCCGAAATGTTAGGAGGTTTTGTTTATGTACGGAGATAACGATTATCCATATAATCCTCAGGGAACTTACAGTTACCAGTCATCGCCGGTGCAGCCGGAGGCGGGAGGACAGATCCCGAAGGAACCGGTCAGGAAAGAAAAGAAATCACACGGCGGGCTGAAAAAGGTATTGTTTGCATGCGGACTCGGCCTTTGCTTTGGATTATTTGCCGGAGCAGGTATCTATACCGTGAATTTCGTGGCGAAGAGTCTGACGGGCGAGGAGGCTGCTCCCGCACAGGCACAGCCGCAGACACAGTCCGGTGTTAGTAACACCATGGCGGCTGCAGATCCGGAAAAGGGCGGTGTGATCTCTACGAACAATTCCGTTACGGCTGTGACAACGGATGTGACGGAAGTCGTGAATAAGGTGATGCCTTCCGTAGTATCGATCACCAATGAGTTTGTTGAAAAATCCAATTTCTTCGGTCAGACGATCGAGAGCCAGAATAAGGCGAGCGGTTCCGGCATTATCGTGGGAGAAAATGATACGGAGCTGTTGATCGTGACAAACCAGCATGTGATCAATGAAGCACAGACGCTGAGCGTACAGTTCATTGACGGCGAACAGGCGAAGGCAAATGTAAAAGGTTATGATTCCGACAGGGATCTGGCAGTGATCGCAGTAGCGCTTGATGATATCAAGGGTTCTACCCGCGGAAGCATTACGATTGCCACACTGGGTGATTCGGATGCACTGACAGTCGGGGAACCGGCGATCGCGATCGGAAATGCACTGGGATACGGTCAGTCCGTAACGACCGGTGTGATCAGCGCCCTGGACAGGGAACTGGACGGTAACGGCGGAAATAAACTGATCCAGACGGATGCGGCGATCAACCCCGGCAATTCCGGTGGAGCGCTTCTGAACATCAACGGAGAGGTGATTGGAATCAATTCCAATAAGATCGGTGGTAGTGTCGTGGAAGGTATGGGTTATGCCATCCCGATCTCATCCGCAAAGCCGATCATTGAGGAGCTGATGACAAAGACCACCAAGGACAAGGTTGCGGAGGGACAGGAATCCTTCCTGGGAATCTCCGGCGTGAATGTGACGGAAGATGTCTCACAGATGTACGGCATGCCAAAGGGAATCTATGTCGCACAGGTTTATGAGGATACAGCAGCGGCAAAAGCAGGGCTGGTGAAAGGTGATATCATTACGAAGTTTGATGGCAGCACAGTTTCCTCCATGGAGGATCTGCAGAAGATGATGCAGTATTATGCAGCCGGAACCCAGGTGGATATCACGATCCAGCAGGGAAGCCCGTCAGGCTATCAGGAGAAGACGGTGACCGTCATACTCGGAGCCAAAGCGGATCAGAAGTCATAATAATCAGGGACTGTTGCGAAAGTGACAGTCCCCTTGTTTTGGCATTCTTATGTTACGAAAACAGCGGACGCTCTCAAAGTGTCAAGTGTCAGCAACATTTTCGGAAAGACGATGTTCGATAGCAGGGCGTCTGCGGAACTGATATGTAATGACTTTTGTCAAGACAAAAAAC
>CAMGRE010000184.1 GCA_946061355.1 uncultured bacterium
TGTAAAGGAACTATCATGATTTTGCCGGCGGGATTTTGCTTTGCCGGCATGACCTTCTTTGTCAGGCTGTCGGGAGACCTGCCGACAATGCAGAAGGCGTTCTTCCGGAATGCGGTGGCTGCATTTGCCGCCGTTATTATGCTGCTGCGCACGGAAGAGAAATTTCATATCCATGAAGGATGCGGACGTGATCTCTTTATGCGAAGTCTGTGCGGCACTCTCGGGCTGCTCTGCAACTTCTATGCCATTGACAGGCTGCCGATCTCCGATGCCAATATGTTAAATAAACTGTCACCCTTTTTTGCCATCATCATGTCTACCTTCCTGTTGAAGGAACGGGCCAGCAAAGCGGAATGGGGATTTGTGATCGCAGCCTTCACCGGCTCGCTGCTTGTCATCAAGCCCTCCTTCTCCGTCCGGTTTGTGTATGCCATGATCGGAATGCTTGGGGGACTCGGCGCCGGAGTCGCTTACACTTACGTGCGGCGGCTCGGAATGCGAGGGGAACGCGGTCCCGTGATCGTCATGTGTTTCTCGCTCTTTTCCTGCCTGGTCACGCTTCCCTTCGTCCTGCTGGATTACCGGCCCATGGCGACAAATCAGCTCCTGTGTCTGCTTCTCGCAGGCTTATGCGCAACAGGCGGGCAATTCTCCATCACAGCAGCATACACCTTTGCCCCTGCAAAGGAAATCTCCGTGTTCGATTACTCCCAGGTTGTATTTGCAGCCCTGCTCGGCTACCTCTTCCTGGGCCAGCTTGCCGACGGCTTAAGTTATCTGGGGTATATGATCATCATTGCCACTGCCGTCGCCAAATGGATATACACGATGAAAAAAGAATAGTGCCTTCAGACACAGCGACCGAAGGCACATTTCTTATAAAAATATAATATACAATCGGTCTGGAAAAGAAAAATAGATGGCTTGGCGTGACACGGCTGTCCGCCTCCCCGGCAGAACGCCAGATATGACAAAGAACTTGTCCGGATTTTCTTCTTCAGATCGACTTACTGACACATTTTTCTCATTGTTTATATCAGGAATTTTTTCATATAAGATGCCATTCTGTCGATAGTGAGTTCTCTATCGGCTTTGCTGCAATTCATCAGATAGGAATCCAGATCAAGCACTTGATCGCTTTCCCCCGTGATCAGATAGGTCGGATTGATTTGGTACTTTTTGTAAAGGGTAAGTATTTTGTCCGCCCGAAGCCCATACTTCCCGCTCTCCAGCTTGCGGTAATGATCCACGCCGATATCCAGTGATTCGGCAAATTCCTCCTGCGTATATCCGCCGTTTCTTCTGGCATCCTGCAGCCTCTTCCCGATCTGAAGATTAAGGTCTTTTCTCGCCGTCTTCATACGTTACACCTCACTATGTACCAATCATAGCAAGGTAGAGAAACAGCAAACAGGTTGCTGCACGTCCATAATGCGACGTCAAGCAACCATTTTGCACAATTTATTGCATTTTTCCTGTTTTTTCGCCGTTATCCAGCAAAATTCGTCTGATATATGCAAGCATTCTGTCTATCAGGATATCCTTTTCCCTCTTTTCGCAATTCATAATATACGAATCAAAGTCAAAGGATTGTCTCGTTTCTCCTGAAATCAGATAAGTCGGGTCAATCCGATACTTTTCATACAATGTAAACATTTTATCCGGCTGTAATCCGTACATCCCGCTCTCCAGCTTGCGGTAATGCTCCACTCCCACATCCAGCGCCTCAGCGAACTGCTCCTGCGTATATCCATTACTCTTTCTGGCCTGCTGCAGCCGTTTCCCGATCTCAACATTGATGCTCTTTTTCTCTGCCCTCATGCCCTGCACCTCATTTCATAAATAATGATATCAATGCAGAGCATCTCCAAACAGATTGTATTCCATTCGCCAGAAGGTCGCATTGCGACACTTCGCGGACGCAATGTGACGCTCATGGATGCAGGCTGCCTGCCCGGCAGCCGTTCTTGCCCATCAGCTGTCGGAATCCTGAGATATTCAAAAAAACAGGAGGAGATTTCTGCAAATCCCCTCCTGCCATTTCTGTTACAGACAGTCAAAAACATCATTCACTTTGCAGTTCTTGTTACTCAGCCACTTGGATCCTGTCTACGAGTTTATCAAGCTCATCGATAGTCTTATCAAGCGTCTCAATGATTTTTAATGCCTCCTGCATGGATATGGAGTCCTGACTCTTATTACCGATTGTCGTAAGTGTCTTTTTAATATTTGTAAGAGATTTCTCCACATAAGGATCGGCTGCCACCTCATCCATATTATACAGATCGACAACTCCATTATACATGTCCACAACAATCTCATAAGAATCCTGCAGCTCCGCGAAAGTCTCATCGTCCACCATCATGGCCTTATCCACTTTCTCTCCGTCTGCCGTTTCCGGAGCTTCCTTTTCCAGTGCCTCAAATTCAACTTTTGTCCCCGTCTCTTCCGTCTCTGCCGCTGCCTCCTCTGTTGTCTCTGCCACAGTTTCTACAGTCTCCGCTGCTGCCTTTTCCGGCTGTGCCTCGCTACCACACGCGCACAACATGGATGCGGATAATACACCTGCCATAACGATTGCTGCTAATTTTTTCTTCATCCTGTTCCTCCTTGCCTTCCCGGACTTTATATTCTTTTGTTTTTTTCTGTCACTCATCTATCAACAAGGAAACAAGCTTCTGATGATCTACATCCACAAGTCCCTTTGTTGTCATTTTGATATGCGGGATGACCGGCAGACTCACAAATGCCATCGTCATAAACGGCTCCAGTTCCTCCGGCACTCCCAAAGTATGTACGCTCTCCCGCACTCTCTCATTCTGTGCGGCAATCTCGGCCGCCGGAACATCCGTCATCAAGCCCGCTAACGGCAGCGGCATCTGCTCGATCACCTTGCCATCCTGCACGACGATACTTCCGCCGCCCATCTCGCGGATACAGTTCCCCGCAAATGCCATATCCTCCTCATTCGTCCCGATGATGATCAGATTGTGGGAATCATGGGAGACAGAGGATGCGATCGCACCGCTCTTCAACCCGGTTCCCGAGATCAAACCGATCCCTTTGTGCCCGGTGTTCAGATGCCTCTCCACCACAGCGATCTTCAAAATATCGCGCCCGGTATCAATGCCATTTTGACTGTTATAGTCAACATCTGTGATCCACTCATCTGTCAGCAGTTCATGCGGCACCAGCCGGATCACACGACTCTTCTTCACTCCCTGTGCATCAATCAGGAAATCCTTCGGCGACAGTTTCTCCATATAGAAAGAGTTGCGGATCGCTTTCTTGAAATCCCGCCGTATCGCAGGCGCCTTGCACGGAAGCATCTGTCCGCTTTCCACAACCCGGATCCCTTTTCGGTATACATCACACACGGAAACCGACTCCAGATCATCCAGGACAAGGAGATCTGCCTGATACCCCGGTGCCACCGCACCCAGATCTTTGAGTCCGAAACACTCTGCCGCCCAGAGCGTTGCCATGCGGATCCCGATGACCGGATCCTTTCCTGCCCGCGCTGCCTGACGGATCATATCATCAATATGCCCTCTCTGCAACAGATCCGCAGGATGCTTATCGTCCGTCACGAGCAGACACCGGTGTGCCCACGGCTCTTCAAACAGCGGGAGCAGCGCCTCCAGATTCCTCGCTGCTGTTCCCTGACGGATCATGACGCGCTGCCCTTTGCGGATGCGCTCCTTTGCCTCCTCTGCCGAAGAACACTCATGGTCATCACGGATTCCCGCCGCAACATAGGCATCCAGCGCATTGCCCGATAATAACGGCGCATGTCCGTTCACGATCTTCCCGTGAGCAACAGCCGACTCTATCTTTTTCCTTACTTCCGGGTCTCCGGCGAGTACTCCCGGATAATTCATCATTTCCCCCAGACCCAACACACGCGGATCGGAATAAAAAGGTTCCAGATCCTTTGCCGTCAGCCTCGCTCCGGACTCATCAAACTGCGTTGCCGGGACACAGGACGGCAGCATCAGATAAACTGTGAGCGGTATATCCCGACTCGCCTCCAGCATATAGCCGATCCCGGTATTGCCGCACACATTGGCAATCTCATGGGGATCCGCCACAACGGCAGTCGTCCCGTGAGGAACACTCACCCGCGCAAATTCCATCGGTGTGAGCATCGTACTCTCGATATGGATATGCCCGTCGATAAATCCCGGACAGATATATTTCCCGGCCACATCCCTGACAGTATCTCCATCCTGCGCATCATACTTCCCGACGCCGATGATCCGGCTGTCCTCAACCAGCACATCCTCCACAGACATCTCGCCGGTAAAAACATTGATAACCGTACCACCCTTTAACAATAACCGCATATGATTTCCTCCTTCGGAAAACATCTCCGTCACTCAATCGTAAAGATATCGGAGAACCCGGTCACCTCAAACACTTCGTTCACAAGCTCGCTCACGTTGCGGATGACCATCTGCTGCTTCATCTGCTTCATCA
>CAMGRE010000185.1 GCA_946061355.1 uncultured bacterium
AGCCCGGTACACAGCTGACCATGAGAACCTTCCATACCGGTGGTGTGGCAGGTGATGATATCACACAGGGTCTTCCCCGTGTAGAGGAGCTTTTTGAGGCGAGAAAGCCGAAAGGACTTGCGATCATTGCAGAGTTCGGCGGTGTGGCTGAGATTCGCGATACCAAGAAGAAACGTGAAATCGTGATCACAAATCAGGAGACAGGTGAGAGCAAGACGTACTTGATTCCGTACGGCTCCCGTATCAAAGTGCTGGACGGCGCTGTGCTGGAGGCCGGCGATGAGTTGACAGAGGGTAGCGTCAATCCGCATGACCTGTTGAAGATCAAGGGCGTTCGTGCCGTACAGGATTACATGCTCCGCGAGGTTCAGCGTGTATATCGTCTGCAGGGTGTTGATATCAGCGATAAGCATATCGAGGTGATCGTTCGCCAGATGTTAAAGAAGATCCGTATTGAGAATAACGGAGATACGGAATTCCTGCCGGGCACTCTCGTAGATGCACTTGATTTCATCGATATTAACGAACAGCTTGTCGCAGAGGGCAAGGAACCCGCAGAGGGAAGTCAGGTACTCTTAGGTATCACGAAGGCAGCTCTTGCCACCGATTCCTTCCTGTCGGCTGCATCCTTCCAGGAGACCACAAAGGTTCTGACAGAAGCTGCGATCAAGGGTAAGGTAGATAATCTGGTTGGTCTGAAAGAGAACGTGATCATCGGTAAGCTGATTCCTGCCGGTACCGGTATGAAACGCTACCGCAACGTTCACTTAAGCACAGATGTGGAACTGAATGATACACTTGACTTTGATGATGAGCTGATGGTATCAGAGGAACTGCCTGAGGACGAGATCGCGGATGTAGAGGATACAGACGTGGAAGAGCTGGCCCCCGAAGTGGAAGCAGAAACTGAGGCAGAAGCTGAGACAACCGAAGAATAGAATATCGTTATGATACGATCAGAGGCTCTTGCATAATGCAAGGGCCTCTTTTTACAGCAGAGAGAAGATTATATAGCAGAATACATTTCGAGAAGTGTCTTAGTATCTGCCATTTTTGAGAAAGATGATGAAGCAGGGCGGCGAGGACTGTCTGAATCTCAGCCGGTTTTCAAATCTTTGGATTCCCAGAACCTTCGCAGGGATTTTCTAATTGTTTTCGGGCGGACTGCCTATTATGCCGCTTCTGCGGTAACTCGCTTCGCTCAGACAGTCCTCGAAGCGGCAGCATGTCCGCCCGTTAAAACAATAAGGAAATCCACTGCTTGATTCTGATGTCATCCAAAGAATTGAAAAACCGGCTGAGATGAGTTCCGCAGACGCCCTGCAATCGAACATCATCTTTCCAAAAATACGCAGATACTTGACACTTTGAGACGTATTCTGCTATATAATCTTCTTCAGCCGCACATAAAAAGAGATCACTGCATCGTGCAGCGATCTCTTTTTGAATCTTGTTAAAACGGCATATCAGTAAATACCGGCAGGGTATCATCAAGTTCGAGTGTATCCTGCGTCTCTACCTGCCAGGTGTTGATCTCGTAATATCCCTTCCCATCACCGGGATAGAGGATGGTCAGATGTACATTCAACATTTGCTGCTCTGAGAGGGGAATGGAAAATGTAGTGTCATGTCCCGCAACAGCGAAGTATTCATCTGCAGTAGCAGAATCCTCATAAATCTTAGTCAGAGAAGTCTGAAGATCCTGAAGATAGGCCTCCACCTGATTGCCTGACTCATAATATTTCGTGGTGCGTTCCGCCAGTTTGCAGCTCAACTTATAATCCGTCTGTGCGCTGACGATCGACAACACGGCAAAGGACACCAGACACAGGATGACAAAGATCAGAAGGATCGAGGAGGAACCGATATTTACGCCGTAGTTTTTCGTCTTTTTTCTCATAAGGCGCCTCCGTTTCCGACAAATTTGTCAACGGTGAGCGAATAGATCGGCTCGGTTTCCGTAGTCTGTTTTAAATCAGTTGAAATGATCTGCGCTGTGACCAGGGAAGTGTCGGTTCCCGTCAGCTGCAGCTTTACCTCGTAGCGCGCGCTGTCTGTGCCGGCAACAACGGGGTTCCAGTCATTATCAAAATAGAGGGAGATATGCTCCTCTCCGAGTTCACTCTTTTCATCAAAGAGCTCTTTCATTCCGGCAAGATCCCCATTGGAATTCAAGAAGCCCTCGGCGAGATTCTGTGTCCACAGGATACTCTGATTAATGTTGACTGATTTCTCGGTAAGCAGATGCGCCTTTACAAACAACTGGATACAGACGGTGCTTGCCAGAGAAAAGAATAAAATTGCAATGATAAGTTCCATCAAAAACAGACTGGAACTGGAATTCTTCCGCATGATGTCGTGACCTCCTGTCAGCGGTTGGTATGGTTACAGTGGGTGGAAACATAAAAGGTATAGTCGCCGCTCTCTGTCGTCAATTGGATCTGTAACAGATTCTCCCGTTTCTCAGTGACCTGAAATCCCCGGACAGGAAGAATATCCTGACCGGCGTCCGCTGTCAGTGTATTGTCACTGGCGGCAAACAATTCTTTCAGATAGCCGTTCTCCTCGTAGAGATAGGTGGAATAAGACACATCGTCAAATACCTCTTTCAGAACGAGTGCCCGGTGTCCGTCGAAATCTTCCACAGAGACGGAATCGGAGATATCGCTCTGACGGATCTTTTCCGTGACATAGGCAAAAGCAGTGCGCGTATCAAAATTCCGGTCCATTTTGTCCACAGTGTTTTTGTATACACCGGAACCGATCAGAATCAGAAACAGAGCGGAAATCGTAAATACGAAAAACAGACCCAGCACGAAAAGCAGATCCACAATATGATTATTTTCCTGTCGCTGTTTCATAACGCTATTCCTTCCTTATTATGGTAACATTCGGTACAATATTCGAGCCGATCGGCTGATAGTCTACGAAGAAACGGTCTTTGTCATAAGTGAGCCCGTAGTGCTCCTCGATATATTCAAGACTCGGGGGATAGAATCCCTCGACCGCATAGCAGTGCGTGATATCGCGCTGCATGGCTGTCCGCAGACTCTCCTCCTGCTTGTCGACGGTGGTGCGCCCAACGGACGAGACACCGTAGAGAAACAGTGCAAACAGACCAATATAGGCCAGATAGGACAGATGGAACTTCTGCAGAAAAGAGAATTTTCGCTTCATAAGTCCCTCCTTAGCCGATCATGGACATGATTCCCATAAGCGGCATGATAACGGATAACAGGATCAATCCCACAAACAGGGAAAGGATGATGACCAGAGTGGGCTCCAGTGTAGAGATCAGCGACCGGATCTTCTGATCGGTATCTTCCTCATAATGTACGGCGATCTGCTTCATCACGGAATCCAGGGAACCGGAGCGGAAACCGATCACTACCATATGTGTATAAAACATCGTAAAGATCTTTGCTTTCTTTAAAGCCTCTGAGAACGTATCGCCCTCCTGTATGTACTTGCGGCAAAGACCGATCTTTTCTTCCATATCCTTATTCTCTACAAGCTGCCCGATCAGATCAAGACTCTCGTAGGTGTCCAGACCGCTGCTCAAGGTGAGGGACATACCGCTTGCAAAACGTCCCGCTGCAATGGAATCCGAAAACTTCTTAAAGAAAGGAAGCTTATTGAGCAGTGCTTTTATTGACTGTCTGCCATTCGGGCTCTTCGCAACAAAGAGAATACCAATCACGATCACCGCCAGCACGATCACAAAAATAAGGGAATATCTGCTGAGCAGATTGCTTACATTTAATAAGGAAAGGGCAAAGCCGGTCATCTGCGTGCCGAGCTGTGCAAATACCTGATTAAAGATCGGCAGAACCTTCATGATCAGTACCAGAATGACAAGGAGCATCATGCCGATCATGATGAGCGGATAGCGCACCGCTTCCTTGATCCCGTCTGAGATCGCTTCCTCTCTCTCATAATATTCCGAAAGGGACAGCATGATCGTACTCAGATGCCCCGATTCCTCACCGAGTGAGATCATATGAATCGCGTACTCGGGAAAACGTCCCGTAGCCTCCAGCGCCTTGCTGAATTTCTCACCCGCAAGACAAGTGTCACGGATCTGCGTGATCATTTCCTGCATAAAATGCTGATCCGTATCCTGCAGGAGGATGTCCATTCCATCGGAGGGAGTGATACCTGCCTGAAGCAGATAATATGTCTGCTGGCAGAAGGATGAAAGTTCATAATTGGATAATAGCTTACCTGTTTTCATGTTCTTCTCCTGTGATTTCCTATTGATATGACAATATCATTTTAAACACATAATGATAAAAATGAAAAGAGAAAAATAAAATATTTAAAAAATTAAAAAAATCTGAGCCACTTTCCGGACCGGGGTACTCTTTATATGTAAAATGTAAGGGCAGTCCTTGAAAAAGGGGCTCTGCAGACAACTGCATTTTTTGGAATGTGTGTTGACAATTTTATTACTTTCGCACTATTATAGTAAGTA
>CAMGRE010000186.1 GCA_946061355.1 uncultured bacterium
TCTGGTATAACCTGAATTTTCTTAACTTTTCATCGAGTTTCCGAGACCGCTCTAAATAACATTTCATTGTCAAACAGGTGGAAACCGTCATGATAGGAACGAATGTATAGCCAGTCGCCAAATCTAGCAGAGCGCTGACAGACATGAGCCATCTGGGAAAGCACAAGGCTCTCTCTTCCGGTATCCGCATCACTGAAGATGCTCTCCCTGAAGCTCTTTCCATCCCAGTGCTCCGCTTTTTCCACATCAAGCAGCTCCGCAATGGTAGGCAGCAGGTCCAGGCTGTAGTGAAGACCACTGTCCTGCGCATTCCGCCTTCCTCCGGGCCACTTAATGATCAGCGGTATATTGCAGCATGGCTTATCAGCCGTTCCGTGCTCTGCATATAGTCCCAGTTCACCCAGGTTTTCACCATGATCGGCCGTTATGATAATTGCCGTATCCTCATAAATATCAAGTGCCTTCAGCCTCTGAAATATCTGTCCCACAAGATAATCAGCATAAGCTACTCCACAGTCATACCCGTCAAATATTTTCTTGAGTTCTTCTCTGTTTTGGACATGACCGGGATGTCTTGGATAACGATCAAACGTGTTATCATTCCACATATTGATCTCACTTGCCGAATGGGGCCCTACATGTTTGATATGTGTTTCCAGAACTTCGTCCGTGATCCATAGATCATCTAATTCGTCCTTCTCAAAGGGATTGCCAAAGGATTCCGGCGCACGGTACGGCGTATGAGGATCCCAGAAATGCACATGCAAAAACCAATCCTTTTTCGTTCCATTTTTGTCCAGCCAGTCCAGGGCATAGGGCAAGACCTTTTCACCGGACTCCAGTCCACATTCTCCCTGATTAAAGATCTCATTTAAGCCTGCATCAAACCACCATGCGGAATGTCGCTCCGGAAATGTGCTGACAGAAGCTGTATAAAGACCGGCTCGCCGAAAAATATTATGGAAATTCCACTCATCCCTGCTATCCCGAAATCCTCTCTCCGGCCCCCCTCTAAAACGGTCGGCGGCAGTTCCACCGTGTCCCACTACACCGTTTTTAATACCAAACATTCCACTGAGCAGTGATGCTCTAGAGGGAAGGCAGGGAGCGTCCGAGCAGAACATGTTCTGAAAACGTACACCCTCCCTGGCCACCTCATCAATATTTGGGGTTGTGTTCCTCCGATACCCATAACAGCCCATATGATCCGGTCTCAAGGTATCAATATCAATCATCAAAACATTCATTTTAGTTTCCCTGCAGGGCCTCCTCAATAACATCAAATAACACATAATTTTCCACATCGGTTGCATCATCAGCAGTCAACACTTCCGTATCGATAAAGTTCTGCTGCTGGGTCTCGAAATAGCCCTTTAATGTACCATCCTCTAAATAAGAACGGAGCAGTTCCTGATTGAACCAAAGAGAATCTTCTGTCTGATAGAAGTTGATCTCATAATCTGTGGCAGTCTGGTCAGCTACGAGCTGTGCAACATATTCATAGTTGGATTTCTGTGAGCCATAATCCATAGCCTTCAGGAGCGCACGGCTGAAGCGAACCAGGATATCACGGTTTTTTTCTACATAAGAAGGAAGTGCAACCCAGCTCGCCAATGATACGGTTCCATTCTCAAACTCCAACTTTTTGGTGCCCTCTACTTCATTAAGGATTTCTAATGTATAAGGTGACCAGGTTGCACATGCATCTACACTGCCGGAAGCCATGGATGCGACCATGTTGCTTGCCTCTGTCTCATAAGCCTCAATATCGTCAAAGCTTAAACCGGCCTTATCCAGTGCACTCTTTAACGATGTTTCGGATGAAGTTCCGGATGCATACGCCACCTTCTTTCCTTTCAGATCCTCCAGTGTCTTGATTCCGCTGGCCTCATTTACTACAACAGAATCTGTTGTATTTACCTGCTGAGGAAGAAAGATGGACGCATCTCCCGTCACGCAAAGCTTGTGGGCACCATTTCCGATATAGGCGAGGTCAATACTGCCGGATTCCATTGCTGCGATCTCGGTAGGTCCGTCTGCAAATTCATACAAAGTCAGATCCAGTCCTTCCTCATCAAAATAGCCCTGATCAATGCCGGTCAAAACAGCCCATAATGCCGCATAATTAGGCATATATGCGATATTTAAGCTGACTCTTTCTACCTCCGGCTCAGCTTCCGCTTCTGTTTCCGCCTCTTCTGCCGGTTCTGCTTCCGGCTCCGTCTCCTGCTCTTTGGCATCTGTTTCAGAAGCGCTTTCCTGAGCTTCACTCTCCTGTGTGGTAGGAGTGCTGTTGCTTCCGCATCCTGCCAGCAATCCTGTCACCATTACACCGCTCAATAATAATGCTGCTAATTTCTTCATTCCTTTTATCTCCTGTCTTTCTTTATTATTTTATAACTGCGAGATATTCCTCGTATACTTCGTTCCATATCTCTGCTTTCATTTCCAAAAACTTTGCAGAATTTTTTGTCTCCTGAGTCCTCGGATACGGTATATCCACATCCAGGATCTGCTTGATTCTTCCCGGTCTTGCACTCATAATAATAATTCGGGAAGCTAAAAGAATCGCTTCATCCACATCATGTGTGATGAAAAAGCATGTCTTCTTTTCCGTCTGCCAGGTATTTAAAAGCTCCGTCTGAAGCTGTGCACGGGTCTGGGCGTCCAGCGCACCAAACGGCTCATCCAGCAATAATACCTCCGGGTTGACCGCATAGGCCCTTGCAATCGCCACCCGCTGCTTCATTCCACCGGACAGTTCCTTCGGATAGGCATTCACAAAATCTTCCAGGTCCACGCTTTTGATATATCGCATAGCAATCTCTGTCGCCTCTTTATCCGGCAGTCTCTGCAGCTTTAATCCGAATTTTACATTTTCCAGCACCGTCAGCCACGGAAATAATGCATACTGCTGAAATACAACTCCCCGTTCCTTTCCAGTTCCTTTGATCTCTTCCCCGTCAAGAAAAACCTTGCCCTGACTGGGCTCGATCAATCCGGCAATAATATTCAGCAATGTGGATTTTCCGCATCCGGAAGGACCGATCACACAGACAAACTCATTCTCCCGGATTTCCAGATCGACTTGATTCAACGCCGTCACCTTGGCATTTCTGGCATCATAGTTTTTGCTGACATTCTGGATCTTCAGTTTTATGCCTCGATTTTCTCCTGCCATCCGGTAAACCTCCTTTCCAGAAAATCTACAATCTTGGAAAACAACAGACCGATAATACCGATCGAAATAATATACATCAGCATCGGTGCCGTTTCAAAAGTGTTTGACAAAGAACGTATCCGCATTCCCATTCCTGCGATCGCGCCGGTGGATTCGGATGCGATCAGCGTTGTGAGCGCTACACTCAGTCCCAGTCTGATCGCCGTAATGATAAATGGCGTGGTTGCAGGCACCGTTATCTTTCGGAAGATATCAAAATCGTTGGCACCGAGCACACGCGCTGCCTTTACCAAAGTCACGTCAATGCTCTTGATTCCCTGATAGATCGTGATAGACATAGTCATAAAACATGCAAGCCAGATCACAATGATCTGGGATCTCCGTCCGACACCCGCCGAGATAACGATCAGGGGCACATATGCCAGCGCCGGGATATTTCTTATAAACTGTATCCACGGCTCGATGATATTCCGCACCGGAGTATACCATGCCATGATAAAGGCCACCGGAATTGCCGAGACAAAACCCAGCGCAAAGCCGATCAGGATTGCGATCATACTGCTGGATATGTCTTTCCACAACACGCCCCGTTGGATCATCAGAGCGATGGAAGGCAATACTTCATTTAAGAACGGAAAGCTTCTGGATGTGCGCGGGATGAGCGAAAGAATAAACCACAGAAGCAGTACCGAGGCCAAGGACAACATCTTCCATTTCCATAAAATATTTTTGTTTGTATGCTTCAAATCATATCCTCTCCTTTCATTTGATTGTTCAAACAATTTTCTCTCCTTTCATTTTCGTTACGGCAAATTATAGTAATTGTAAATGTCATTATCAACAAAAATACTTGAAATCGTTCTCATATCAGACCTAAATTCTCCTGTTTTTTTATTGAAAACCACTTGTATTTTTGCATAAATCAGAGTGTTTTTGACTCAATTGTGAAATCGTTTGTTGGACAGCAAATTGAAGGAGACACAAACAGCGAATTATTTTTCTGATTTTTTATTCCGTTGACTGCGCAGTGCTGCCTGCAAATGCATTCTTCTATCAAAAACACGGCACGCTGTTGTCGACGGGGAGACTGCTCTGAAATACAAAGAGCTGCGGATTCCATTGTGGGATCCACAGCCCATGTGAAATACTGAAAATTTTTTAAATATCATCGTCAGCCAGGGCAGGAAGATGCATCAGCCCGGTGGCAACGGTTACTATGTCCACCGTCCGCATCACCTCTATATCCCTTCTTATTTTCCTCCTGTCTATCATTCCGTCATAATCAC
>CAMGRE010000187.1 GCA_946061355.1 uncultured bacterium
CCCCTGCTCCCATGATCGTTGTGGAATCATCTCCCGGAACGGAATCCGCAAAAGCTTCCTGCGAATGGGTATGATAAATGAGAATCTGTGGCCTGGAAGCATCCGTCTGTTTGAGTGTCATGTCCTGCTCCATCAGCTTATGCAGATCGATCTGATCCCGTCCTATGGAGGTTGTACTGTCCACCGCATAGAATTCCTTCCGCAGCGTGTCATAGTCGCACAGTTTCTCCAAATCTACCGAAATCCTCTTTTCTGCCTCCACAAAAGTGCCCATGGCAGGTCTACTCTCCTCCTTCTCAAAAGATGCGTTTTCATTTTCCGCTTTTACCGCCTCAATCATATCTTCTCCCGGTTCCACCGCTTCTTCCCAGTCACTCTTTTCCCACACACTGGACCGTTGAAGAACCCCTCTGTCATGAATCCTGAGGAAATCATAAAGCGGCAGCCAGTATTTCACCCAGAAATTATGTTCCTCCGAAGCTTCCATATCAGCCCGCTCAGTCACAAAAGAAAATACAGGAAAGCAGGTTTCCACCGCTCTTTCCTGTATTCCCGCCATCAGCCAGATTCCCACCACCGCAGCGGCTGTCCATATTCCCGCCAGACGACGCTGTGCTGTCCTGTCATACATCAAATCCATGCCCCGCTTCCTGCCATTTTGCCACTCTCTGCATAGACAAGTATATGCAGGCACAGCTTTGTTTTATAACTCCAAAGCGATATTCAGCGCCTCCGAAATGGTAAAGCTCAGGCGCTTGATCACCTCATCAATATCTTTTCCCGTAACATACATATTGTTAAGTTCTGTCATCGCATGCAGACAATCTGTCTTCAGATTCTCCACGCCTTCTCCCGACTCCTGAACCAGTTTTTCCAATGCATCACTCACAATGGTTCCCGCATCCACAACAGTAGGTACCCCGATCGCAATCACCGGCACACCCAGTGACTCCCTGGTCAGACCATTGCGGTGATTCCCCACCCCGGAGCCCGGATGTATCCCCGTATCCGTGATCTGTATCGTCCGGTTTAATCTCTTGGTACTCCGTGCTGCCAGCGCATCGACCACAATCACCAGATCCGGCTCCGTCTGACTGATCACGCCCCTGACAATCTCAGCGGTCTCCATCCCGGTCGCCGCCATCACACCGGGGACAATACTGCTGACCACGTTCATGCGCTCTTTGTTATAGGCTGCCTTGCCGTACTCTCTCACAATATGCCTTGTAATGAAGAGATTATCAACCACTCCGGGACCCAGTGCATCTGCCGTCACTTCTCTGTTTCCCAGTCCTACCACCAGCACCGACTGCTCACTGTCCGCATCGGGGATCAGGGAACGCACCTGGCGCGCCAGTTCCTCCGAGATCTCCCGGTGGTATCCCTCGTCCTCCTCCTGCATGGCAGGCGCCTCGAGGGTGATATAGTTTCCCATCGGCTTATTCATCGCTCTGGCGCCATTCTTCGTCTCGATCACAACCTTCGTGATATGCACCTGGATATCCTCTTTTGTCTCCTCCTCCACCCTGACTCCCCGGATCTCCTCTTCCGTCCGCTCAATACTCTCCCGCGCTTCCAACGCAAGATCAGTTCTCACCTGAAAACAGCTCATCTGCATTTCCTGTTTCTTTCCCAGCCGCCGGCTGCTCTTTCTTTATATTATTCATTTCCTTATTTTCTGCGAAAAAAACAAAAATATGTATTGACATAAAACATACCTTACTTTAAAATAAACTCGTATGTTTACATTAGAACGTCCGTGTCTCGCTTTAATGAAACATCTTCTGAAAAAAGTAAATTCTAAGTATAGGAGGTGTAGACCTTGGCAAATATCAAATCTGCGAAAAAGAGAATTCTCGTAAACCGCACAAAGATGGAGAGAAACAAAGCCATCAAGTCCGGTGTTAAGACAGCAGTTAAGAAAGTATACGCTGCTATCGAGGCAAAGGATCAGGAGGCTGCAAAGGCTGCTTTATTGAATGCCACTTCTGTGATCGACAAAGCAACCCGCAAGGGAGTATATCACAAGAATACTTCTGCCAGAAAAGTTTCCCGTATGAGCAAAGCCGTTAACGAGATGGCTTAATGCGGTTAAACCGATTCGAAATAAAGAGCAAACAAAAAAGAACCTATTCCGTCATGTAGGTTCTTTTTTTGTATGCTTTTTATTCTTGTTCCTAATAGATAACGGTATTTCTTCCCCGTTCTTTTCCCATGTACAGTTTTTCGTCCGCTTCTTTGATCACGGCATCGATTCCCCTGTGCAGATCATACTCGGACAGACCGAACGTCATCGTCAGATGGAGCTGTTCATCCCGGAAACGGAACTCCATATTTCTGATCACAGTCTGGAGATCCGACAGCTGGGAGCTGGCATCATCACCATTCATATTGGTAAACACAAACAGGAACTCTTCACCTCCCCAGCGTCCGACAGTTCCCTTACCCATCATAAAGGTACGGAACACCGTAGCCAGGTCTCTGAGCACGATATCGCCGCAGTCATGGCCATAAGTATCATTGACTTTCTTGAAGAAATCAATGTCTCCGATCGCCACAGACAGTCCCTCCAGTTTGCCGCTCTCGTAATCACTTGCCTTCTCTTCCAGATATTGTGATATGCTGCGTCTGTTGCGCAGACCGGTGAGGGAATCGATACTCGCGAGGTTCTGCAGTTCACTGTTATGGGAGATCAGCCCCTGTTCCACCTGTCTGGCATCCTTGGTGCTCACCGCCGCTACAACGACAAGAAGCACACACACCGTGACAAAATTAAGCGTCATCAGGTTCAGCCGCTCCTGCGTTCCAAGTTGATAATAAGGTGCTGTCGTCTTCTGATACTCAAACACAACCGCACGTGTCACCATCATTGCTACAATCCACAGATACCGTCCGTTCTTGGAGTAACTTCCCAGTGCAAAGACAAGGAGGATCTGCGGGAACATCAGATTCATGACACCCGCGTCAACTCCTAACAGCATGGAAAAAGCGAACATCGTCACGATGACAAGGAAATCATCAATGCAGAAATCCATTTTCCCCAGACAACGCATATAACTGTTGTAAAACATTATGGTGCATCCAACCAAAGCTGCCAATGACAAGAAGCCAACATAACTCCTGCCATACACGATTGCCAGTATGAGCATACCCAGAAAGTACACTCCACGCACCAATGCCACCAGACGCGCTGTCACGGCATATCTCATAATTCCGTTTTCTACTTCTTTGTTAATAAACTCTCTAAACCTTTTCATCTTCTGCTGCTTCCAATGCAATCTCCATCATATCGCCAAAACCTGTCTGCCGCTCAGCCGCACTCAGTTCTTCGGACCTGTACAGGTGATCAGAAATTGTAAGGATACATAGCGCCTTCTTTCCCGCTCTCGCCGCATTCATATACAGAGCAGCTGCCTCCATCTCAACCGCAAGCACGCCCATCTTTTTCCACTTATCATTTACTTCGGCGTCATCATTGTAAAAGACATCGGAAGAAAGAATATTTCCCACTTTTACAGTTTTGCCAAGCGCTTTCGCAGCATTGACAGCCCTCTGCATCATCTCATAATCAGCGATCGGGGCAAATGTCCCCGGAAGATTATACTGATGTGCATAGTTGGAATTGGTACATGCACCCATTCCGATCACAACATCCATCAGATCCACATCATCTGCGATTCCCCCTGCGGAGCCAATGCGAATAATGCACTCCACGCCATAAAAATGAAACAACTCATAAGAGTAAATCCCGATTGAAGGCATCCCCATTCCGCCTCCCATAACGGAAATCCTTTTCCCCTTATAAGTACCGGTATATCCGAACATATTGCGGACCGTGTTAAAGCAGACTGCATCCTCCAGATAAGTGTCTGCAATATACTTGGCACGCAGAGGATCCCCCGGCATCAATACTGTCTTGGCGATATCGCCTTCCTTTGCACTGTTATGTGGTGTTGCCATACCTTTAACCTCCCTTTATCTGTCATATCCCATGACAATTTTTTCTCTTATATTCCATTTTGTACTCGTACATTCTGTCGTCCGTTGTCTTGAGCAGCTTGCGCAAGGAAATATCATTGCGCCCGTCACATCCCTCCAACCCGTAGCTGAAAGAGTAACGCACCTCCATATCACCGGCTCTCGGCGGCTTCTGTGTGATCTCCTGCTGGATCTCCTCGATCCTTTGGCATACCTCCTGCCTGCTGCCGCCATAGAAGATACCGCAGAACTCATCTCCGCCGGTACGTGCGACCAGTTCGTCCTCTCCGCAGATCCCGCTGAGACGGTCAGCGAAGTCTTTGATGACACGGTCTCCCCATTCGTGACCAAAACTGTCATTTATGGGCTTCAGATCATTGATATCAAAAACAGCAAGCCACAAATGTTCTTTATCCGCCATTTTGTAATATGACTCAAAATAGAGCCT
>CAMGRE010000188.1 GCA_946061355.1 uncultured bacterium
GACCGCAAGGAAACGTGCGGAAGTCTGGGGCGGACAGAGAGCGGAAGTGCTGGTTGAGGAAGTGAACGAGCATGACGCTTCCCTGATGACAGGACGCATGTCCAATAATATGCTGGTTCATTTTCCGGGAGATGTAAGTCTGATCGGAAAGATCGTCACAGTCGATCTGGAAGAATGCAGAGGCTTTTATTATATGGGGCATATGGTGAAATCTGAAAGCAGCCTGTAAAACGGTTGCTTTTTGATAATAAAATACTTATGAGGAAAAGATTATGGAAAAATTAAAACCGAAGTTGTTTTCAGTGATGAAAACGTACACAAAGGAACAGTTTGTCAAGGACGTGATCGCCGGAATCATTGTTGCGATCATTGCCCTGCCGTTGTCGATCGCCCTGGCGCTCGCCTCCGGCGTCACCCCGGAGAAAGGATTGTATACGGCGATCACTGCCGGTTTTGTGATCTCCTTCCTGGGAGGAAGCCGTGTACAGATCGCGGGTCCGACTGCCGCGTTCGCAACCATCGTTGCGGGAATTGTGGCAAAGAACGGCTTTGAAGGACTAGTGCTGGCAACGCTTATGGCGGGGATCTTTTTGATCGCTATGGGGCTTTTGCGGCTGGGCAGTCTGATCAAGTACATCCCTTATACGATCACAACCGGTTTTACTTCCGGCATTGCCGTGACCATTCTGGTGGGACAGTTAAAAGACTTTTTCGGACTGACGGTTGTCAGTGAGGAACCGTTGATCGAGACGATGGACAAGCTCAAGGCTGTGTTTGTGTTTTTTGATACCTTTAATGTACAGGCATTCCTGGTCGGCCTGGTCAGTCTGGCGATACTGATCTTCTGGAGCAGACTTCCCAAATTCCTTCAGAAGATTCCACCCTCACTTGTGGCAGTGATTGTCGGAATTGTATTGGTAAAAGGACTGAATCTGCATGTCAATACGATCGGGGATCTCTATGAGATCTCCAATAAACTGCCTGCCTTCCATATGCCTGATTTTTCGTTTAAACTGGTGAAGAATGTTCTTCCCGACGCTTTCACGATTGCGATTCTGGCAGCGATCGAGTCACTTTTATCCTGCGTTGTATCGGATGGTATGATCGGAAGCAGACACCGTTCCAATATGGAACTTGTTGCACATGGAGCCGGTAATATTACATCTGCTCTGTTCGGGGGTATTCCGGCAACGGGTGCGATCGCGCGTACTGCGGCAAATATCAAGAACGGTGGACGGACACCCATCGCTGGCATGGTGCATGCGGTGACACTGCTTTTGATCCTGGTGGTGCTGATGCCGTATGCGGCTCTAATCCCCATGCCGGTCATCGCCGCGATTCTGTTTATGGTCGCTTATAATATGTCCGAATGGCGGAAATTCAGATATTTGTTAAAAACTTCGCCGAAAAGTGATATTATTGTATTGGTGACAACATTCATACTTACTGTCGTCTTTGATCTCGTCGTGGCGATTGAGATTGGAATCCTGCTTGCGGCGCTTTTGTTCATGAAGCGTATGAGTGACGAGACTGAGGTTGAGGGCTGGAAGTATATCGAGGAAGAGGACGATCCGGAAAACATCAACCTGATGGCGGTTCCCGCCCACACCAAGGTTTATGAGATGAGCGGACCGATGTTCTTTGCGGCAGCGGACAAGATCCTTACGATCACGCCGGCAGATGAGGATGACTGTCTCGTTCTTCGCATGAGAAGTGTGAATGCAATCGACGCGACGGCAATGCACTCGCTTGAGACGTTGTTTGACAAGTGTAGCAAGAAAAAGATCACGATGATATTTTCACACGTGAATACACAGCCGATGTCCGTGATGGAGAAGGCAGGATTTGTGGATAAGGTCGGCAGAGACAATTTCTGTGATCATATCGAAGCTGCGCTGCAGCGCGCGGCTGATCTGAAAGGGAATCAGAATCATTAAGAACAGGAGATAAGACAAGTGGCAGAACTTACGCCGATGATGCAGCAATATATGGAGACCAAAGAGCAGTACAAGGATTGTATTTTGTTCTACCGTCTGGGTGATTTTTATGAGATGTTCTTTGAGGATGCGCAGATCGCTTCCAGGGAACTGGAGCTTACCCTTACGGGCAAAAGCTGCGGACAGGAGGAACGCGCGCCGATGTGCGGCGTTCCCTATCATGCGGTGGAGAGTTATCTGAATAAGATGGTATCCAAGGGCTACAAGGTGGCAATCTGTGAGCAGATGGAGGATCCGAAGCTTGCAAAGGGCATTGTGAAACGTGAAGTGGTGCGGATCGTGACGCCGGGAACGAATCTCAATGTCCAGGCATTGGAGGAAACAAAGAATAACTATCTGATGTGCATTGTTTATCTTGAGGGCAGGATTGGGATATCGATCGCGGATGTCACGACGGGTGATTACTATCTGACTGAGGTGGAAGACAACAGGAAACTTCTCGACGAGATCAATAAGTATATGCCTTCGGAGATCATCTGCAACGATGCACTGATCGTCAGCGGCATTGATCTTGAGGACCTGAGAGCCAGGCTTCACATTACGGTATTTACGTTGGAACCACACTATTTTGATGAGAATAACTGTGTCCGGAGTCTGACGCAGCATTTCCATGTGAGCACTCTGGAAGGTCTGGGGATCAATGATTTCCAGAGTGGAGTGATCGCTGCCGGCAGTCTCCTGCAGTATTTGTATGACACACAGAAGACGCCTTTGAATCATTTTACGCATATTTATCCATATCTGACAAGTAAATATATGCTGCTCGATTCTTCGACGAGACGGAATCTGGAACTGACGGAGACACTCAGGGAGAAGCAGAAGCGAGGATCCCTGTTGTGGGTGCTTGACAAGACGAAGACAGCCATGGGCGCCAGGATGTTACGCACCTGGCTTGAGCAGCCCCTGATTGAAAAGGATGAGATTGATAAAAGACTGGATGCGGTGGATGAGTTCTGCAAAAAGCCGGTGGTACGGGATGAGATCCGGGAGTATCTGAATCCGGTCTATGATCTGGAGCGACTGCTGGGAAAGGTCAGCTATAAGACGGCAAACCCGAGAGATCTGCTCGCTTTCCGCAATTCCCTGTCCATGCTGCCGCATATCAAGACGGTACTCGGTGAATGCACGGCGGAATATCTGGTCAAAATTGAGAAGGAAACGGATGCGCTGGAGGATATCTGTTCGCTGATCCGGGACTCCATTGTCGAGGAACCGCCTGTTTCGATAAGGGAAGGCGGCATCATTAAAGAGGGGTTTGATGAAGATATTGATAAACTCCGCCATGCCAAGACGGAAGGGAAAACATGGCTTGCCGAGTTGGAGGAGACAGACAGGGAACGCACAGGGATCAAGAATCTGCGGATCAAATACAACAAAGTGTTCGGGTACTATTTTGAGGTGACAAATTCGTATAAGGATCTGGTGCCCGAGGATTATGTCAGGAAACAGACGTTGGCAAACGCGGAGCGCTACACTACGCCACGTTTGAAAGAGCTTGAGGATATGATCCTGAATGCGGAGGATAAGCTGTGTACTTTGGAGTATGATGCCTTTTGCAGGATCAGGGACACGATCGCTGACCAGATCCAGAGGATCCAGTGTACGGCCAAGGCAGTGGCAAGACTTGATGTGTTTGCATCACTTTCTATCGTCGCGGAGCATAATCATTATGTTCGACCGAAACTGAATGAGAAAGGTGTTATCGATATTAAGGACGGACGCCATCCGGTTGTGGAGCAGATGATCCGGAATGATATGTTTATTGCAAACGACACTTATCTGGACAACAGCCGGAACTGTATTTCGATCATCACAGGTCCCAATATGGCGGGAAAATCCACTTACATGCGTCAGAGTGCGCTGATCGTTCTGATGGCCCAGATGGGATCCTTTGTGCCTGCAAAAAGGGCAGACATCGGCATTGTGGACAGGATCTTTACGAGAGTGGGGGCTTCGGATGACCTCGCGAGCGGGCAGAGTACCTTTATGGTTGAGATGAATGAGGTGGCAAATATCTTAAGGAATGCGACTGCCAACAGTCTGCTGATTTTGGACGAGATCGGACGCGGAACATCTACCTTTGACGGGCTTTCCATCGCATGGGCTGTGATTGAACATATCAGCAACCGCAAGCTGTTGGGAGCCAAAACACTGTTTGCAACTCATTATCATGAGCTGACGGAGCTGGAAGGGAAAATGAACAATGTCAATAATTACTGCATTGCAGTGAAGGAAAAAGGAGATGACATTGTATTCCTGCGCAAGATCATCAAAGGCGGTGCGGATAAGAGTTACGGCATTCAGGTGGCAAGACTTGCCGGTGTGCCCGATATGGTGATCGACCGGGCGAAAGAGATTGCAGAT
>CAMGRE010000189.1 GCA_946061355.1 uncultured bacterium
ATTACTCTCCTAAGATTTTAACGATCGCAGCAAATACATCCTTCATATCCACTGTGCCGTCTACCGTCTTTAAAATACCTTTCTTTGTATAGAAATCAATGAGCGGCTGTGTCTGCTCATGATATACATTCAGACGATTCTTTACGGTCTCTTCCTTGTCATCATCTCTCTGCACAAGCTCTTTGCCGCATCTGTCGCAGATCCCCTCTGTCTTCGGCGGAATGTGCTCGATATGATATGTTGCGCCGCATGCAAGGCAGGCGCGTCTGCCGGACATTCTCCTGATGATGTTCTCATCGGGAACATCTACATCAATCGCATAATCAATTTTGTCATTCAGCTTTGCAAGCGCCTCGTCAAGCACCTCTGCCTGCGGGATCGTTCTGGGGAAACCGTCCAGTACATAACCGTTCTTGCAGTCATCCTTTGCCACTCTGTCCAGAAGGATCTTGACCGTCAGTTCATCCGGAACCAGCAGTCCCTTATCCATATATGTCTTTGCCTCTTTACCGAGCTCCGTGCCCTCTTTGATATTGGAACGGAAGATATCTCCCGTCGAGATATGCGGTATCTGATACTTGTCGGCAATCATTTTTGCCTGTGTGCCTTTTCCCGCTCCCGGAGCGCCCAACATAATAATCTTCATTTTCATTCTCCTCCTGTTATTCATTCCGTCTGTCATTCTGTCGTACCCAAGACTTGCTTCATACCGCAAAAGTTTAAAACCGCTGTGATATGAAGCAAGTCTTGGGACAAAACAAAACTGTCCTGTCCCAAAACTGTAAGTCAAACTTTACTAGTCATTTAAAAATCCTTTGTAGTTGCGGACAAGCATCTGTGATTCGATCTGTTTGATCGTTTCCAGAACAACGCTGACGATAATAATCAGACTCGTTCCGCCAAAGGAAACACTGGCGTGGAATACACCGTTAAAGAAGAACGGCACAACCGCCACGATGGTAAGTCCACATGCGCCAATGAAAATAATGTAATTCAAAATCTTTGTCAGATAATCACTGGTCGGTTTACCCGGTCTGATACCGGGGATAAATCCACCCTGTTTCTTCATATTGTCGGCTACCAGCAACGGATTGAAGGTAATGGATGTATAGAAGTACGCAAAGAAAATTACGAGAACCACATACACAACCAGACCGATCGAATACTTCAGATCGTTAGGGTTACACCAGTTGGATGAACTTAAGCCTTTCAGGATCTCTGCCCAGATGCCTGTTCCGCTATATCCGAGAAACGAACAAATGATTACCGGGAACTGCATCAGTGAGGATGCGAAGATGATCGGGATCACACCTGCGGTGTTGATCTTCAGCGGGATGGTACTTGACTGTCCGCCTACCATCTTGCGTCCCTGGATCTTCTTTGCATACTGAACCGGAATCTTGCGCGTACCGTCATTCAAAAGAATCGTCAAAACAACCATTCCGATGATGATCGCCAGGATAATCACCGCCGCCACAACAGCCAGTGCAATGGATTTGCCAAACACAAACTGTTCAAACAGGCCTGAGATATCCTGCGGCAGACGCGAAACGATGTTGATCACGAGCACGATCGAGATGCCGTTTCCCACACCTCTCTCGGTGATCCGTTCGCCGATCCACATCAGGAATGCACTTCCGGCTACCAGTGCCGCCACAACAGAAATCACATTCAGTGCATTGAATTCCTCCAGCAATCCCTGCCTTCCGAATCCCCACGCCATCGCCACGGACTCGATGAGTGCAAGCCCGATCGTCACATAACGTGTGATCGAAGTCAGTTTCTTGCGCCCTTCTTCTCCGTCCTTCTGCATCTCCTCGAGCTTCGGAATCGCAATCGTCAGAAGCTGGATGATGATGGAAGATGTAATGTACGGCGTAATGTTCAGTGCCAGTATTGACATGTTCAGGAAGGAACCGCCCGTAAATGCATCAAAGAAATTGAATGCATCGCCTGTCTGCGCTGCAAACCAGTCTGCAAAATAATGTCTGTTAACCCCCGGTATGGGAAGCTGTGATCCGAGACGGATCACAACTAGCATAGCCAGAGTAAAAAGAATCTTATTTCTGATCTCTTTGACTTTAAATGCATTTTTGAGTGTTGTAAGCATTAAATCACCTCTGCTGTTCCACCAAGTGCTTCAATCTTTTCTTTAGCGGATGCACTGTATGCATTCACCTGAACTGTAAGCTTTTTGGTAAGTTCTCCATTTCCGAGGATCTTAACTCCATCTCTGGGATTTTTAACGATTCCGGCTTCCAGCAGTGACTCTACGGTAACTGTTGCGCCGTCCTCAAATCTCTCCAATGCTGTAAGATTGATGCCAACGATCTCCTTGGTGTTTCTGTTGGTGAAACCTCTCTTGGGGATACGTCTGTACAAAGGCATCTGACCACCTTCAAAGCCGGGTCTGGGTGCACCGGAACGGGCTTTCTGTCCTTTATGACCCTTACCAGCCGTTTTTCCGTTGCCTGAACCATGTCCACGGCCACGTCTGAAATTATTGCTTGTCTTAGAACCTTCTGCGGGTCTTAAATTGGATAAATCCATCATGACACCTCCTTCTTTTACGCTTCTTCTACTTTAAGCATATAGCTGACCTGCTTGATCATACCTCTTGTTGCTGCATTGTCCGGAAGCTCAACCGTCTTATGCATCTTGGTAAGGCCAAGAGCCGTAACGGTTGCTCTGTGCTTCGGAACAGCACCGATCGGAGATTTCACAAGGGTAACTTTGATTGTTTTTGTATCTGCCATTTCTATCTCCTCCTTAAGCTAAAATGTCTTCCACAGATTTTCCGCGGTTCTTAGCTACCTGCTCAGGAGTCTTTAACTGGCTTAAGCCTGCGATCGTTGCAAGTACAACGTTCTGCTTATTGTTAGAACCTAAGGATTTTGTACGGATATTCTTGATTCCCGCAAGGTCACATACATCACGAGCAGGACCGCCTGCGATGACACCGGTACCTGCTGCAGCTCTCTTTAAGAGAACGGATGCGGAACCGAATTTTCCGATAAAATCATGTGTAATAGAATTATTCTCATCCAAAGCAACTGTCACCAGTCTCTTTGTAGCGTCTTCTTTGCCCTTACGGATTGCTTCCGGAATTTCAGTAGCTTTGCCAAGACCGGCACCTACATGTCCGTTGCCATCTCCAACCACTACCAAAGCGGTGAAACGCATATTACGTCCGCCCTTTACAACCTTGGTTACACGCTTGATGGTAACAACTTTTTCATTTAATTCCATGTTACTTGTATCAATGATTGTACGTCTCATGTGCGCTCTCCCTTCCTAGAATTCCAGTCCTGCTTCTCTAGCTGCCTCAGCTAAAGCTGCAATTTTGCCCTGGTATATGAAGCCGCCTCTGTCAAAGACAACTGCCTTGATTCCTTTTTCGATCGCTCTCTTTGCGATCACTGTTCCTAAGTATGCTGCCGCATCAACATTGTTGGTCTTCTCAAGCTCAGCCTTTACATCTTTCTCAAGTGTAGAAGCTGCAACTAATGTATTTCCAACTGTATCATCGATAATTTGAGCATACATATGATTATTGCTTCTGAACACAGCCAGACGAGGTCTCTCGGCTGTACCGCTGAAACGGTTACGTATCTTCATGTGTTTTTTGATACGAACTTTCTGTCTTGATTCTTTCCTAACCATTTTCACACTCTCCTTATCTCTTATTTCTTACCAGTCTTACCAACTTTACGTCTGATCACTTCATCAGCATACTTGATACCCTTGCCCTTATAAGGTTCAGGTCTTCTCTTGTCTCTGATCTCAGCTGCGAATTGGCCAACTTTCTCTTTGTCAATGCCCTTGACGATGATGATGTTCTGACCTTCAAGGACTGTCTCAATACCCTCCGGATCTTCCATTTCAACCGGATGTGAATATCCTAAAGATAAGGTTAATTTCTTGCCGGCTTTTGCCGCTCTGTAACCTACACCGTTTACCTCAAGCTTCTTCTCATAGCCTGCGGTAACACCAACCACCATGTTGTTGATCAGTGTTCTTGTAAGTCCGTGCAGAGATTTCATTTTCTTTAAGTCATTCGGTCTGGAAACAACAATCTGTGCTTCCTCTACTTTGATCTCCATCTCAGCAGGTAAAACTCTCTCAAGAGTTCCCTTAGGACCTTTTACAGTCACTTTATTATTTTCTGCAACTTCCACAGTTACGCCTGCGGGAATCGCGATTGGCATTCTTCCTATACGTGACATGCCCGTACCTCCTA
>CAMGRE010000190.1 GCA_946061355.1 uncultured bacterium
GGATATCGCAATTGATATTCTTAAACAGAATCTTGAAATTGAACCAAAAGATACAATATAAAGAATTTTTACAACGTGAAGACCTGAAACGGGCGATCACCCTGTGCAAGGGACTTTGGCAGGATCTGTGGAAAGATATCCGTCCGCGTGTGATCAGGGCACGGATCCATGCGGGGTTTGATGATCCGGCGGTGACGGGACAGCTTTTGGCGATCCACGGTATGCTGTATCCGTTTATTGGGAGAAATGTGTATATCGAGCCGGATTGGGAGACACCGGTGCTTGAAGGGACATTGCTAATCAAGGGACATATCACAATATTTGTGTTGTTACGGATACTGTGGAAACTGTATTTTGATAAAGATTTGAAGAGTGTAAGACAGGCATGGAAGAAGGAGGAAGTATAGAATGGCAGAGAACAATTTTACAAGTGTTGTAGAATCCTTATTAAAGGGAATGGACAGTGTGCTGTCTACGAAGACTGTTGTCGGAGAGGCAACCAAAATCGGCGACACGATCATCCTTCCACTGGTGGATGTCACATTCGGAGTGGGAGCGGGAGCCGCCAGAAAAGAGAAACAGGACGGCGCCGGCGGCGGTATGACGGGAAAAATGACACCCTCTGCAGTGCTTGTGATCAAGAATGGGCAGACGAAGCTTGTGAATATCAAGAATCAGGATACGGTCACAAAAATTCTCGATATGATCCCGGATATTCTGGATCGCTTCACGACAAAAAAAGAAGATATGCCTGCGGATGATGAAGCAATCGACATCGCGTTCCCAGAGGAAAAATAAGAGAGTCACATTTTTGCGAAATCCTCATATCCTGTGAGTAAGGGTAGGAGCGGGTGAACAGAATGAAAAAGCTGATAGGGTTTGTGTGCATCTGGGTTGCAGTCGGAATGTTTCTGATGCTTTTACTGACCAGCCGTTTGCTTGGAATCGTGCTGATCGGCGCATTTGCCGTTGTTGGCTGGAAACTGTTTTGCGATGCTTAGATCGCGATATTTGGGAGGAAAGAAACGGTGACGGAAGGACAGGCATGGGAAGAAAGCCGTGAGACGGAAATGACTTCCACGGAAATAAATGAGAGCGATGCGGGCAGTCGTGAGCAGTCGGATAGGGAATCCCAATTGGAGATAGTGCGCAGAGAACGGGAAGATCTTCAGGCACTTCGTGAAAAATTTCTGACGGAAAAACAGCAGTTTCAGGATGAGATGAAGCTCATGGAAAAACGGATCAAAGAAGAGCAGAACCGACTGAAGCAGGAAAATCTTTTCTTTGAGAAAAAAATGGACATCCTGAAGGGCGGATTTGCCCAGCTTGAGGCAGACCGCAAAGCGTTTGAACGGGATAAGATCAGGATGGAAGAAAAACAGAAGATTCTCAGAGAAGAGACCGGACTAACGGGCAGCGGAGTGAAACTGTTTTTTCAGGGTGTTAGTAATCCGCTGACTTTGAAAAAGCGGTACAAGGATCTGATCAAGATTTTTCATCCGGACAATCTGTGTGGCGATACCGATGTCTTACAGATGATCAACAAAGAGTACGAACGCTTAAGAGAGAAGATCGGATGGCAAAAAAAAGCATAAGGAAAATCCTTATGCTTTTACTTTTCTTAGTTCGATATCAGACAAGACTAAGCTCTTTCTACTTTGCCGGAACGTAAGCAGCTGGTACAAACGTGAATTCTCTTTGCTGCGCCGTCAACTTTGCACTTAACCTTCTTAATGTTGGAATTCCAAATATGATTGGATCTTCTATGAGAATGGCTTACGTTGTTACCAAAATGAACGCCCTTGCCACATACTGCACATTTAGCCATTTTTGCACCTCCTAAACTATCATAGTCTGTTTTCGTACTTCCGCGGTGCCTTCCAGCATCCGCAACAGTGAAATTTTAACACATTGTTTTTGGAAATGCAAGTGAAAAATTGGAAAAGTTAAATTATATGGTTTTCTTTTTCTCAAAAAAAGGATATAATCTATATATTCTAAATGCAAGGAGGTTATGCTGATGAAGGGAGCTTCTATGAATACAACGATTGGAAACATTAAAATTGATAATGAAGTGATCGCACAGTATGCCGGATCAGTGGCGGTGGAGTGCTTTGGGATCGTAGGTATGGCATCCGTGAATATGAAGGACGGTTTTGTGAAACTGTTAAAGAAGAGCAGCCTTACGCACGGAATTTCCGTAAATATTCTGGAGAATCATAAGCTTGTGCTTGATTTTCATCTGATTGTTTCTTATGGCGTAAGCATTCGGACGGTTGCGGAGAATCTGATTGAGAGTGTGCGCTATAAAGTGGAAGAGTTTACGGGGCTTGAGATCGAGAAGATCAATATTTATGTGGAAGGTGTCCGAGTAATCGATTAAGGAGGAAATAATTGTGACTTGCAATAAAATAGATGCCGGAATGGTTGCAAAAATGTTTCTGGCAGGAGCGCAGAATCTTGAGGCAAAAAAAGAGTGGATCAATGAATTGAATGTCTTTCCCGTGCCGGATGGCGATACGGGAACAAATATGACCATGACGATTCTTGCGGCGGCAAAAGAGGTGGCTTCCCTTGAGGATCCTAAGATGCCAGAGGTAGCGAGGGCCATCGCATCGGGGTCACTCAGGGGAGCGAGAGGAAATTCGGGAGTGATTCTTTCCCAGCTTTTCCGTGGTTTTACGAAGGGAATCCAGGATTATGAAGAAGTGACGGTTCCGATCCTGGCGGATGCGTTCACGAAAGCGGTGGACACGGCGTACAAAGCTGTCATGAAGCCAAAGGAAGGGACAATCCTGACAGTTGCAAAGGGCGTTGCAAAAAAGGGTGTGGAGCTTGCGGAGGAAGGCGAAACAGATCTGGAGGCTTTCTTCAGACAGGTGATCGATCATGCGGAGTATGTGTTGAACCAGACCCCGGAGATGCTGCCTGTCCTGAAGCAGGCCGGAGTTGTTGACTCTGGCGGTCAAGGACTTGTGGAGGTGCTGAGGGGCTGTAATGATGCGTTCCTCGGAAAAGAAGTGATATTTGAGAAGCCCGATAGTGTAAAAACGGCTGTAAGTAATGGGAATACAATATCTGTGCAGCAGGAAGCGGATATCAGGTTCGGCTATTGTACGGAATTTATCATTATGTTGGAGCAGCCGGTAACGAAAGAGAAGGAAAATCAGTTAAAAGCGTATCTGGAATCGATCGGTGATTCCATTGTCGTGGTTGCAGATGAGGAGATCATTAAGGTGCATGTACATACCAATGATCCCGGTCTGGCGATCCAGAAGGCATTGAGCTATGGTGCCCTGTCAAATATGAAGATTGATAATATGCGCCTTGAGCATCATGAGAAGGTGATCAGGATGGCTGAGACGGCAGAGCAGACTCAGGATCAGCCGGATGAGCAGACAGAGATAAAACCGGTCGGATTTGTTGCGGTATCCATGGGAGACGGAATGGAGCAGATCTTTCAGGAACTTGGTGTAGATTATGTCCTTTCCGGCGGGCAGACCATGAATCCGAGCACGGAAGATATGCTGAATGCGGTTGATCATGTGAATGCCGATACGGTATTTATCCTGCCAAATAACAAGAATATTATTCTTGCGGCAAATCAGGCACAGTCCATGTGTGAAGACAAGAGGATCGTCGTGATACCGACCAAAACCGTTCCGCAGGGGATCACGGCTGTGATCAATTATGTGCCGGAGCTGTCGGTAGAGGATAATGAGAGTACCATGTTGAGCGAGATCGCCAGAGTAAAGACCGGTCAGGTGACATACGCAGTCCGTGACACCTCTATTGACGGAAGGGAAATTCATCAGGGTGATTACATGGGAATCGGCGATCAGGGAATCCTGTCGGTCGGAACAGATATCAGAGAGACAATCTTTGAGATGATGGATCAGATGATTGATGCAGATACGGAACTGATCAGTATCTATTATGGAAATGATGTGGAACGGGAGACAGCCGAATCTGTCTGTGCAGAGGCAGAGAACCGTTATCCGGGGTGTGATGTGGAACTGCAGTCGGGCGGGCAGCCGGTATACTATTATATTATTTCGGCAGAATAATGAGATTGGAAGCAAGTATTGATACCCTGAAGGGTATCGGGGAAAAAACAGCACTGCTTTTGCATAAGCTGAATATTTTTACCGTCGGGGATATGCTTCGGCATTATCCCTTTTCCTATGATTC
>CAMGRE010000191.1 GCA_946061355.1 uncultured bacterium
CCGGTAAATCTTACTGTAAAATTCTTTTTCCTGAAGGATATTGAGAAAGATCAGTTCCACTGCCTCATGGAGCATATCGTTCCGAAGCAGCGGGCGCACCGGCTCGATCACTTCATCCTTGAAAATCCTCTCCATGAGCTGATATTTATCCTGGAAATGATTGTAAAACGTCGGGCGGATCACGCCTGCCCCGTCAACAATCTCCTGTATGGTGATCTTCTCGACCGGAATGGTCTTGGCCAGTTGCTTGAAGCTCTCCTTCAGGCGCTTCGACGTATCCTCTTTCCTTCCCATAGTCCCTGCCTCTGCTCACTGCTTCCGGAAAATGATCTCGCCGGTGCGCTCATCCATCGCATCGACGATCGCCAGAGATTCCACCCTGACGCCTTTTGACCGAAGCAGCTTTCCGCCCTCCTGAAATCCTTTCTCAACCGCAATTCCCACGCCTTCCACAACGGCGCCCGCACTCTGTACCAGATCGATCAGTCCCGCCACCGCACAGCCGTTTGCAAGGAAATCATCAATGATCAGCACATGGTCATCCTGTCCGAGATAC
This sequence comes from uncultured bacterium, assembly GCA_946061355.1. GTDB lineage: Bacteria > Bacillota > Clostridia > Lachnospirales > Lachnospiraceae > VSOB01. The sequence continues at coordinate 557 of CAMGRE010000191.1, forward strand.
TTCTTAGAAACGATCACATCATATACTCTCTTGTGAGTGAACGACTCAACCTTTGTCACATACATCTCACCGTCGAGATTCAGACTCTGTGACTTTTTGGCAAAAACGACCGGCACGTTGAAATACTGTGCCGCAATGCAGGCGATCCCGATACCGGACGCCTCGATCGTCAGGATCTTGTTGATCTTCTCACTCGGAAAAAGCCTCTTAAACTCCTTCCCCATCTCGTTAAAAAGCGCAATGTCCATCTGATGGTTCAAAAAGCTGTCCACTTTGAGTACATTGCCCGGCTTCACAAGCCCTTCTCTCCGAATCCTGTCTTCGAGTAGTTTCATCTTCCGTCATCTTCCTTTATCGTAATTGTTTTGGGTTCTTGTCTTACCTTTTAGGATACCAAAAAAGCCCTGTTTTCACAAGGCTTGTTTCCCGTATTTTCCATAATTGGAGCCGTCATCCCGGAGGCTGCTCCGACAGTTCTCCGTCCACGATGGACACAATTCGTTTCGCGCTCTTTGCCACGCTCAGGTCATGGGTGATCATCACAATCGTATGTCCCATCTCGTTGAGCTGCCCGAACAGCTTCAGCACGTCCTTCCCGCTGGAGCGGTCGAGCGCGCCGGTCGGCTCATCCGCCAGCAGCAGCGCCGGCTCTCCCACCAGTGCCCTCGCGATGGACACACGCTGCTTCTGTCCGCCGGACAGCTCCGAGGGGCGGTGCTCCAGCCTGTGATTGATCCCCAGCAGGCGGATCGTCTCCATGCATTTCTCCTCCGCCTCCCTGTGCCCCATGCCCCTTATGATCAATGGCATGATGATATTCTGCAGCACATTGTAGGTGGGGATCAGCTGGTAATTCTGAAAAATAAACCCGATCTCCCTGTTGCGCACTTCGGTAAGCGCTTCCTGCGGCATCGAATGGATTGCCTGATGATCCAGATAATATTCCCCGCTGTCGAGCACATCCATGCAGCCGATCACATTCATCAGCGTCGTCTTGCCGGATCCGGAAGGACCCAGGATCGCCACATACTCGCCCCGTTCTACCGTAAAGCAGATATTTTTCAGGACGGGGACTCTCTCCTCTCCCAGCATATACCCTTTATTCATATTTACCAGCCGGATCAATTCCTCTGCCATTGCTATTCTCCTATTCCTTATTCATGATTCAGCGCTTCGACCGGAATCATTCTGGACGCTTTGTACGCCGGATAGAAGCCGAATATGCTTCCCGTGATCACGCCGAACGCCAGTGACAGAACCGCCCCCTGCACCGTGAGTTCCACTCTCACGGAAAAACTCTCGATCACAGGTGTGATCGCCAGTCCGAATGCGACGCCGAGCAGCGCGCCAACCAGACTGATACATGCTGCCTCAAGCAGAAACTCCGTCAGGACATCCTTTCTGTCACACCCGATCGCCTTGAGGATACCGATCTCATTTGTCCGCTCCTTGACGGAGACAAAGAGTACATTCATGATACCGATACCGCCCACCAGAAAGACGATCGCCGCCATGGCGATAAGCAGAAGCTGCAGCGTCTCATTTGATTTAGACGCCGCCTCCATCTTGGATCCCGCATCCGACAATGTAAATTTACCCTTCGGGTATTTCTCTGTGAGCATATCCTGTATCGTCCGGATGATCGATTTTACCGTATCCACATCCTCCGCGATCACCGTGATCGTCGGATTGACTTCCGAACCGGTCAGATATTTGATGCCCGTGTCATACGGGATAAAGATCGCCTCATCCGGGCTGATGCCGGATGCCACCGTCCCCATCTCCTCTATGATTCCTGACACCGTATATCGCCTGTTGTCGATATAGACTTCGCCGTCATACGCGTCATAGGCACTGCCGAAGATTTCCTTTGCCACATCATAGCCGAGCACACAGACCTTCTCCTTGCCCTCGACATTTTCCTCCGTGAGAAAATCTCCGATGGCAAGCTCCAGATTGCTGAGTTCCCCGTAATTGTCCATGACACCTGCAATCGTGTAGTTTGTGGTTTCCTCCAGATACCCGCCATCCACATCAGCCTTTGTGGAAAAGGATATGGTCGCATCGGAAAGTCCCGGCACAAATGTAAGGATATCCTCCATATCTTCCTCCGACAGCGTCAGGGTATTCTGCGAAGCATTGTTCCCGGGACCGCCGCCCGGTCCGCCTCCCGCTCCCGGAGGTCCCATCATTCCGGCCATGACGCCTTCCTCTTCCGTCTCGCCGTCACACACGATATCGATGGCTCCGGCATTGAGATTCTTAAACTGTTCCGCCACCTCGAGCTGTCCGCCCCGCCCGATCGCAAGCACCATCATGATCGTGGCGGAACCGGCGAGGATACCGATCGAAGTCAGCACTACCTTTGATTTATTCTGGGACAGGTTCAGCCATACCAGCCGTAATATTTCCGTCAGTTTCATTCGCTTTTCACCCTGCTTTCCACAAGCACTGTATCACCCTCTGTCAAGCCTTCTACAATCTCCGTATTATTACCGTCCGTAAATCCGGCTGTTACCTGTTTCGTCTGTATCTCTCCCTGTTCGTCCCGATACTTGACATATGTAACGCCGTCCTCCTCCTGAAGTGCCCTGTCTGACACATATGTCACATCCTTGACTTCATCCGTCACAAAGGTCACATCCGCAGTCATTCCGTGATACAGGCCGGACACATCGCCATCCACTGTGATCGTCACCTCATAGGTAATCTCCAATGTAGTCGAATTGATCGTGGCATCGCCTATATCTGAAACCTTTCCTGTGAAATCTGTATCGGGGAATGCTTCAAAATCCAGATTAACCGGATCGCCCACCGAGATCGATTTCATATCTTCATCCGCGACATCGACGCACACTGTCACATCCTCAAAATTGTTTAGCGTGACAACCGCGGTTCCTTTCTTGACCGAACCGCCCTCCTCAATGCTCACGGCCGTGATCACACCCTCATATTCTGCCGACACAACGCCATCGATAATATAGGTATTGAGTGCGTCCAGCTTTTCCTTTGCATCCTCATAATCCTCTTTTGCGACCTTTGCCTCATAATCCATCTGCTCTGTGGCAAGATCATGGATTTCGCCCGCCTGATTCAGTGCAAGCACCCGCTTGTCATAGGCAAGTTTTGCATCCGCTTCGCCCTCCTGATACGCCTGTATGGCTTCCTGCAGAGCAATCTGCAATTCGGCGACCTCCCAGTTTTTCTCCCGGATCTGATCCTCCAGTTCTTCCATCTTATCTTCTTCGTCTGAGGCCACCTTCTTCGCTGCTTCTCTGGACTCCTCATTCTTCATATACCAATAGGCTTCCTGATCCTGTGCTACGGCCGCTTCGGTCTCAGCCAGGTAATGCTTCGCTTCCTCATAGTCATCGCTCACCTCCGCATAATCTTCCTGATAATCGGCGAGCTCCTCCGTTGCATCCTCCAGGGCTTCCTGCGCGTCATCCACTGCTTTCTGCAGTTCATACATCGTCTCATCATATTCCAGGGAAGCCGCATTGCCATAAACCCGGTTCTGCTCATAGGTGTGATCGGCTTCCAGCCCGGTCTTTTGCTGATCCACCATAAGCTGTTCGTAAGTCAGCTGTGCGCTCGACAGATCCG
>CAMGRE010000192.1 GCA_946061355.1 uncultured bacterium
ATACATCAACAATACCTACCATGCGCTGAAGATCGTCTTTGGCAATGAGGTGGGCAATATCTGTAAGGCACTCGATGTAGACAGCCACAAGGTGATGGAGATCTTCTGCAAAGATAAGCAGCTCAACATTTCCCCGTACTATTTCAAGCCGGGATTTGCATACGGCGGTTCTTGTTTGCCGAAGGATTCCAAGGCGCTGCGCACACTGGCAAGAGACTACTATGTGGATGTGCCGGTGATCAACGCCATCGAGGAGAGTAACGAGATCCAGAAGCGCAATGCCGTGAACCTGATCATGGAGAAGGGCAAGCGGAAGGTTGGTATCCTGGGCTTGAGCTTTAAGGCAGGGACGGATGATTTGCGCTGCAGCCCGATCGTGGATGTGGTGGAATCACTGCTCGGCAAGGGCTTTGAACTGAGGATTTATGATAAGAATGTGAAACTTTCAGAGATCACAGGCACCAACAAAGATTTCATCATGGCGAAGATCCCTCATCTGCAGCATTTTGTGTATGATGATCTTGACAAGGTCGTGACAGAGTCCGATGTGCTGGTGGTGACCAACAAGGAGCCGGAATTTGAGGAGCTCCTTCAGAAATATCCGGGCAAGATCATTGTGGATCTGGTGCGCGCCTGGAAGGAAGTGGACTATGCGGGCAATTATGAGGGTATCTCCTGGGGAAATATCAACACGAATTCCGCGCAGAGTGTAAAGATCGATAAGGATATGGCAGGGACGGAGTTCTAGGGCTGAGATAGCAAGAAGGCGTTTCTTTTAGAAAACAGGACAATAAAAGATGAAGATGATACAGATACCGGATATAGATGAAGTGATAGGCAGAATCAGGAAAGCCGTTTCAGCGAAGGACAGGAAAGTTTTTCTGTTGTCGTTGGTTGTCACAGTCGTATTCTATTTTCCTATGCTCACTGCATGGCTGGGCAATCCGGACAGTTTCTGGAACGGCATGGTTTACAAAAATGGAAGTTCGTGGGAAAACAGGCTGGGCAGATTCGGGATCACTCCTGTCTATAAGCTGAAGGAATATATTATTTCACCGACATTTTCGACATTGTTTTGCTTCTGTATGCTTGGGCTGATCTGCGTCCTGCTCGTGAGAATGTTTGAGATCAATCGGAGATGGCTGATCATTGCCATGATTCTGATTGTCGATCTGACGCCGGGTGTAATGAGTACATTGACATACTATTATTGCTCGGATGTGTATTTCTTTGCATACTTTCTGAATGTGTGGGCGGTCTATCTGCTCACGGTCAGTAAGAGGAAAAGCGGTTTTCCGATGGCTGTGCTTATGATGGCATATGCGATTTCCTGCTATCAGGCTTATATCAGCGTTGCGGCAACCATCTGTCTCCTTATGCTCTGGAAGCTTTTGATGGAGGGGAGAGAGTCTTTCCGAGATATTGTGTGTTTATTGTGCAAATACATTTTTGCCGGAGTGTCAGCCGGGATTGTGTATCTGGGAACATTCAAATTAGTGCAGGCAGTATTTTCCATTGAGCCTGCCGGAAAATTTGTTTATCCGCGAGTTGCAGATCTTTTTGGTCTGACAGTGAATACGTATCGCTATTTTATTTCATATTTCTTTACCAACGGTTTTTTGTACAATGAATGGGGCGGGAGAAAGTATTGGAATGCGTCAGTTGTTCTCTTTCTCTTTGTGCTTCTAGCTGCTTATGTGATGAGAAACAGAAGAAATGTACTTTATTATCTGGGCGCTGCAGTGTGCCTGATCTGCCTGCCTGTTGCATTCCTGCTCGTTACGGTTGTCGCTCCAAGCGGGGATATTATGGGAACAACCGGTATTCTGACGATACCGGCAATGAATTTTGCCTATCTGATACCGGTTATTTTGATGTCTTTATCCGGATGGAAGACAGAACAAAATGCCGGCAGGATACTGGAATGGACAGGTGGGATTCTTTATTTTAAGGTCATTCTTTTACTCATCTCCTTTACCGCAGCTTTTCAGGGCTATATGCAGTTAAATTTAAGCAGGATGTGCACCATGTCAGGAGAGATGGCCGCTCAGATTATGACAGCCCAGGCAGAGGCGGAAGAGGATGAGCTGCCCGTAGTGTTTGTTGGGAAATTGCCGGAAATTGATTATCACAATGTGTTGATCGATGCTGTCTGTGGGACTACTGCGGAATACAAGATGATCTGGGACAGTTACAGCGGCAGTCAGCAGAGTTGGACATATTTCCTGCGTCATATTACAGGAAAAGGATATGAGACAGTGCCGGAGGAAAAATGTCAGGAAATAACGTCAACGGATACGTTTCGACAGATGCCGCAGTTTCCGGTTGACGGCTCTGTGAAAGTGATTGATGATACGGTGGTTGTGAAATTAAGTGATGGGAATATGTAATCGATGAATGATTTGAAATGGTATCTGAACCGTCTGCATGCCATGAGTGCGGCAGAGATTCGCTGGCGCTTTAGTCAGAAGTGGTGGGAGCAGGCGGAAAGAAAGGCATTCACAAAGCAGAATAAGCAAATTACAGATAAAGTATTCTATTTTGGAAAAGAAGACCTTACTTTTCATGCGGAAAAGCTGCCTCTGGATATTTTGTGCAGAGTATTCGGAGACAGACAGGGAAATATTCGCCTGCCGGGCGGTTATTCTTATGAGGAGTATCGCAAGGACTGGCATGCCGGTTTCCAGACAGCAAACAACTGGCCACTCCAATTTTCCTATGATCTGAAATACAAGCAGCGTGACGAGATCGGTGACGCCAGGACGAACTGGGAGCTTAATCGTCACTTTCAGTTTGCAATGCTTGCGAGGCAGTATATGGAGGGAAGGGACGGGAACACTCTTCGTGAACTGGCAGAACTTTTTATTGATTGGAATGAGCAGAACCCCTTTCTCATGGGAATATCCTGGACGAGCGTGATGGAGATAGCAATCCGGGACATTAACTGGATGGTAACGCTTGGATTTCTGTGCAAGGCGATTGATGATACGGATGAGGATACTGTAGGAGCTGATGCGGTCTGTCTGGATGAACTGTGTCAGAGACTGCAGACAGGTATCCTCAATATGACAAGCTATATTGCCATTCATTATTCCCGATATTCCTCCGCCAACAATCATGTGATCGTTGAGGCAGCTGCGATCGGAATGGCAGGACTGCTGACAGGGTGCGCAGAATGGATTGACACAGCCGTCTATATCCTGAATTATGAGATTCCAAGACAGAATTATTCCGATGGCGTAAATAGAGAAATGTCACTCCATTATCAGTCTTTCTTTATGGAGGCTGTTGGTCTATTGTCCCTTACTATGAAGCAATGCGGCAGACAGATCCCATCTGAGTGGAGGCGGATTCTCAAGAAAATGAGCCGCTATCTTGCTGATTGTCTGGGGCAGTACGGTGAGACGGTAGTATTCGGTGATGATGACGAGGGCAAGATTCTCGATCTGTGTGGCGGAGAATGGAATCATTATCTGTATGTGTTGAAACTGATGAATGAATTGATGCCGGAAATCGCGGAGTATCACAGTACAGACAGTGTCTGCTACCGTGAGGGCGGTGTGACACTGCTTAAGAGCAGGGATGGCAGAGCGCTTATCGGGATCGATCATGGAGCGCTCGGTTTTGGCTCAATTGCTGCACACGGTCATGCCGATGCATTGAGTTTCCAGATGTATCTGGAGGGAGAGCCTGTGTTTGTGGATCCGGGAACGTATATCTATCATATGGATCTGGAGAGCAGGAACGCTTACCGCAGGACGGAAAATCATAATACAATCACGATTGATGGGAAAGATCAGTCCCAGATGCTTGGGGCTTTCCTGTGGGGAAAACGCGCGGAATGCACGTTGCTGGGGGATAATCTCCGAGACGGTGGTGTGTTGACAGTTGGCGGAGAAGCAGGCAGAGGTACACTGCAGTCAGAAGACAGCCTGTATGTCGAGGCAGTGCATGATGGCTATGCGCCCATCATTCATAAAAGGCGATTCGAATTTGATGGAGAAAGATGCCTGAAGATAATCGACAGCCTGACGGGAATAGAGAAAGAAACGGAGATACAGATTGGTTTTCTGGTGGGAGCAGGATGCAGGGTTGTGCTGTCAGAAAAGGAAATC